>NZ_JBITDK010000002.1:176581-213633 GCF_044454165.1 Streptomyces sp. NPDC051567
GCGTCCGGGGGCTTGAACGGCGTCCGGGGGCTCGACCGGCACCGGACGCGGAAACGGCACCCGGACCGGACGGGCCCCGGGCAGGGCCCCGTCCCCGTCCGGGGGCTTGAACGGCGTCCGGGGGCTCGACCGGCACCGGACGCGGAAACGGCACCCGGACCGGACGGGCCCCGGGCAGGGCCCCGTCCCCGGGGTTCAGCAGGCGCCGACCCATTCCCCGGTGCCGTCGGCGAAGGTCTGGTGCTTCCAGATCGGGACCTCGTGCTTGAGGTCGTCGATCAGCATCCGGCACGCCTCGAACGCCTCGCCGCGGTGCGCGCAGGAGACGGCGACGACCACGGCGAGGTCACCGACGGCCAGGTCACCGACGCGGTGGACGGCCGCCAGGGCGCGGACCGGGTACTTGGCCGCGACGCGTTCGGCGACGCGGCGCAGCTCCGCCTCGGCCGTCGGGTGGCAGGAGTAGCCGAGCCCCTCGACGTCGGCGCCGCCGTCGTGGTTGCGCACCGTGCCGACGAAGAGGGCCGTGCCGCCCGCCGCGTCCTCGCCCACGGCCCGGAACACCTCGTCGATCGAGAGCGGGGTGTCACGGATCGCGAGCAGCCGGACCGGGTCCGGAGCGGCCTGCTCGCCGGGGTGGTCGAAGTACGGAGCCATACGGCCCATCGTGCCCCACCGCCCGGTCCCTACGGAACAGCGGACGTGACCAACCGTACGACTCCGGGAGGTGGAGCCTCCGGGAGGCCCCGCGGACCGCCGGCGGCGGGACCCGGGGCGCCGTACGGTCCGGGCGCCGTACGGTCCGGGTCAGATCCCGCGGCGCCTGCGGGCCCGGCGCACCGCGGCGGCGGCGCCCAGCAGGGCCACCGTCGCCCCCGCGGCCCCGGCCGCCGTGGCGGCGTCCTTGCGGCCCAGGCGGCGGCCGGCGACCGTGTGGCGGCCCGCGGCCTCCTGGAGCAGCTCCGCCAGGACCTCCTCGTTGGTCCAGCGGGGCCGCCACCCCGCCGCGTGCAGCCGGCTGACGCTGACCACCCAGGGGTGCATGGTGTAGGCGAGGTCCCCGGCGGGGGACGGGGTCAGGCCGATCCGGTGGAGCCGGGCCGCGGCGCCCAGCGCGACCGCCGAGGGCAGTTCCATCCGGCGGATGCCGCTCAGCTCCTCGACCTCCTCCTGCTCCAGCCAGCCCTCGCAGCCGACGGCGAGTTCGCCGTCGACCTTCTCCAGGGCCGCGTACTCCAGGGCGCTGACCAGGTCCTCCACGTGGCAGAACTGCCAGGTGGGGCGGGACCCGGCCACCACGAGCAGGCGCGGGGACTCGAAGTAGCGGGTCAGCGCGGTGTCGGTGCCGCCGACCAGGACCGCCGGGCGGACCACGGTGACGTTCAGGCCGGGGTGCGCGCGGGGGGCCCGGCGGCCGAGCCGTTCGATCTCCAGCAGGTCGCCGACGCCGGTGGCCTCGGCGGTGGCCCGCAGCTCGGAGTCCTCCGAGAGCGGGATGTCGTTGTCCGGCAGGGCCCCGTAGACCATCGCGGAGGTGCAGAGCACGACCCGGTGGACCCCGGCCGCCGCGGCGGCCGTCAGGACGGTCTGGGTCCCGCGCACGTTGTACGCCGTACGGGCCGCCGGGTCGGTCTCCAGGTCGAGGTCGAGGGCGAGGTGGACCACCACGTCCGCGCCGCGCAGTTTCTCGGCGATCGCGGGGTCGCGTACGTCCAGGAGGTGCCACTGGGCGGCGGCGCACTCGCCGCGCCGTTCGTCGATCGCGACGACCTGCTTGACCTCGCCGGAGGCGGCCAGGCGGCTCACCAGCGCCGCGCCGACGCCCGACGCGGCGCCGGTCACGGCGATCACCGGGCCCCGCAGGGGCGGGTTTCGCGGCTGGCGAACGCCGTGGGCGCTGTCACCGTGGTCAGGGCGGTTCTCGGCGTCGTGCGGCACGCGAACCTGCGGATCTGGGGAACTCACCGGGCGTCTCCAGCGGTTGTCTTCAGTAGGGACGCGTCATGACGCGTACCCACCAGGTGATGTCCATCCTGCCGCAGCCCAGGAGTCGGCGGAGCACCGAGCCCGGATGCGGTTCTGGTGTCTACGCTGGTGGTGTTGTCGGACCATTGCCCGTCGGCTCCCGCCGGCGGCCCTACGAGCCGAGGAAACCCGTGAGCGACACCCCATTCGGATTCGGCCTTCCGCCGGAGGAGCCGGACAACGGCGACGAGGGCAAGAAGAAGGACCGGCAGGGCGGCCAGGGCGGCCCGAATCCGTTCGGGTTCGGCGGCGGCATGGGCCTGCCGGGCGGCGCCGGAGGCCAGGGCGGCGCGGAGAACCCGTTCGCCGCGATGTTCGGGTCGATGAACCCGAACGACCTCGGAGCCGCCTTCCAGCAGCTCGGCCAGATGCTCAGCTACGAGGGCGGTCCCGTGAACTGGGACATGGCCAAGGACATCGCCCGCCAGACCGTCGCCCAGGGCACGGCGGACGGGGTGAAGGACACCAGCGTCGGGATCGCCGAGAAGTCCGCCGTCGAGGAGGCCGTGCGCCTGGCCGACCTGTGGCTGGACGGCGTGACCTCGCTGCCCTCCGGCGCCACCACGGCGGTGGCGTGGAGCCGCGCCGAGTGGGTGGAGGCGACCCTTCCGGTGTGGAAGGAGCTCGTCGACCCGGTCGCCGAGCGCGTCGGCGCGGCCATGGGCGGCGTCCTGCCCGAGGAGATGCAGGCCATGGCGGGCCCGCTGCTCGGCATGATGCGTTCCATGGGCGGGGCCATGTTCGGCCAGCAGATCGGCCAGGCCGTGGGGGTGCTCGCGGGCGAGGTCGTCGGCTCGACCGATGTGGGGCTTCCGCTGGGCCCGGCGGGCAAGGCCGCGCTGCTGCCGCTGAACATCGAGAGCTTCGGCAAGGACCTGGGCGTCCCCTCGGAGGAGGTGCGGCTCTACCTCGCCCTGCGCGAGGCGGCGCACGCCCGCCTCTTCGCGCACGTGCCGTGGCTGCGCTCGCACCTGTTCGGCGCCGTCGAGGGGTACGCGCGCGGGATCAAGGTCGACACCTCGAAGCTGGAGGACGTGGTCGGCCAGCTGGACCCGTCCAACCCGGAGCAGCTCCAGGAAGCGCTCCAGGGCGGCATGTTCCAGCCGCAGGACACCCCGGAGCAGAAGGCCGCCCTGGCCCGTCTGGAGACGGCGCTCGCGCTGGTCGAGGGCTGGGTCGACGCGGTGGTCCACGCGGCGGCCAAACCCCGTCTGACCTCGGCGGACGCGATGCGCGAGACGATGCGCCGGCGGCGCGCCTCGGGCGGCCCGGCGGAGCAGACCTTCGCGACGCTGATCGGGCTGGAGCTGCGTCCGCGCCGGCTGCGCGACGCCTCGCGGCTGTGGGCCTCGCTCACCGACGCGCGCGGTGTGGACGGCCGTGACGGGCTGTGGGAGCACCCGGACATGCTGCCGACCGCCTCCGACCTGGACGACCCGGACGGCTTCGTCCACCGCGAGCAGCTGGACTTCTCCGAGATCGACAAGATGCTCGGCGAGGCGGCCCGCGAGCGCGACGAGGACGGCGGGACCGGGGCAGAGGGCGACGGGAAGAAGTGAGCCTGCACGAAGACGCGGTCCTCGTCCTGAAGGGGTACGAGGGCCGGGGCGCGGACGAGGCGGAGCGGGCGGCCCAGGACGGGCTGCGGGAGCTCTACCTGGAACACCTGGCCTCGTACCCGGACGGGGTCTACAAGCCCTGCGGGGCCGGGCACGTCACCGGCAGCGCGCTGGTGGTCGACCCGGCGCGGGGGCGCGTCCTGCTGACCCTGCACAAGAAGCTCGGCATGTGGCTCCAGATGGGCGGCCACTGCGAGCCCGGTGACGCCACGCTGGCACGGACGGCGCTGCGCGAGGCCCGCGAGGAGTCGGGCATCGCCGCCGGGCTGACCCTGCTGCCCGGTGGCCCGGTGCGGCTGGACCGGCATCCGATCCCGGCGCCGTGCAACTGGCACCTGGACGTGCAGTACGCGGCGCTGGCGCCGGCCGGGGCGGTCGCGGAGATCAGCGAGGAGTCGCTGGACCTGCGCTGGTTCCCGTACGCGGAGGTGGCGGACGTGGCCGACACCTCGGTGGTCCGCCTCATGGAGGCGACGCTGGCCCGGCTGTGACCGGGAGATGACGGGCCCGTGAGGGGCGGCTCCGCGCGCGACGCGCGGGGCCGCCCCTCACGGCTGTCCGGTCCCGGTCACAGCCGGGGTCCTGGCCGCTCGTGCGGCTTCGTCCGTCCGGCTTCGCCCGTCCGGTTCGTCCGGTTCATCCCGTTCATTCGTCGCGGGCGGCGGGAACCTTCGGGAGGCGCCCGGAGGCGCTCGCTCCCTCCAGGTAGCCGCGGGCCCGCTCGGTCCGCGGGTAGGCCTCCAGCAGTTCCCAGAAGCGGGGGCCGTGACCGGGCACGAGCAGGTGGGCCAGCTCGTGCAGGAGCACGTAGTCGACCACGTACTCCGGCATCCCCTGGAGGCGGTCGGAGAGCCGGATGCTGGCTTCGGCCGGGGTGCAGGAACCCCAGCGGGTGTTCTGGTTGCCGACCCAGCGGACGGAGCGGGGGCGGGCGCGGCCACCGAAGTACTGCTCGGACAAACGCTCGGCCCGCTCGGTGAGTTCCGCGTCCCCGAGGGTGCGTCTGCTCTCCTGCGCGGCCAGCTTGTCGAGCATGACGCCCACCCAGCGCCGCTCCTCGGCCTCGGACATCCGGGCAGGGATGAGGACGACCGTACGGTCACCCTCGCGGTAGGCGGACACGGTCCTGCGGCGGCGCGCGCTCCGGCGGACTTCGACGGCACGCTGCGATGGATCGGCGGACACGCCACGACGGTACCCGGTCGTCACGGTGGAAGTCCCGCCTCTCCACGGTTCGAACATGACCGATTCCCCGTCGGGTCCCGGAAGACTTTTTCATTCATCTCATATGCCTAATACCCCTCGCCTGTGGATAAAACTCCGCACGGATTCCGGAGGCCGGGCAAGGTGGCGGAAGCACGGAGAACGAAGAGCGGGAGCGGGAACGGGAGCGGGGACGCGGAACGGGAGGACGGGCGATGTATCCGAAGGTGAAACCCGCGCTGGCGCGGGCCTGGCGGGACCGGGAGACGGTGCAGTTCGGGGTGACACCGGCCCATGCGGTGGTGTTCGGCCCGGTCGACACGGCGACGGGCTCGCTGATCGACCGGATCGACGGCACGCGGGGCATGGCGCTGCTGCGGGCGGAAGCCTCGGCGATGGGGCTGCCGGACGGCCGGGCGGACGAGGTGGTCCGGTGTCTGGCGGGCGCCGGGCTGCTGGACGACGCCACGGCGGGCGGCCCGGCCGCCCAGGCCGTGCGGGCGCGGCCCGAGGCCCTGGCACGGCTGGGGCCCGACCTGGGCTCCCTCTCCCTGGTCCACCGGGAGCCGGGCGGGGACTTGCGGGGCGCCGCCGCGCGCCGGGCGATACGGGTCCAGGTGCGCGGGAGCGGCCGGGTCGGCGCGGTGATCGCCTCGGTCCTGGCGGGGGCCGGTGTCGGCCGGGTCGAGGTGCTCGACGGGGGCCGGGTGGAGCCGGCGGACGTGGCTCCGGGCGGGCTGGGTCCCGGGAGCGTGGACCGGATGCGGGCCGAGGCCGCTGGGGCGCTGGTGCGCGAGTCGGCCCCGGGGCGTGCTCCGCGGCCCGGGGGGAGCGGTGATCCGGAGCCGGGGTTCTCCCTGGTGGTGGTCGCGCCGCGGGACGGGCTGCACGCCTGGGCCCCCGACCCGGACACCGCGGCGGACTGGGTCGCCACCGGGACCCCGCACCTGTACGCGGGGGTGCTGGAGGGCACCGGGCTGGTGGGGCCGCTGGTGCTGCCGGGCTCCAGCGCCTGCGCGGGGTGCATGGAGCGCGAGCGGGTGGAGCGGGACCCGGCCTGGCCGAGGATGCTGGTCCAGTGGCGTTCGGTCCACCGCCGGCGCGCGACCGCCGCCTGTGACCTGGGTCTGTCGACGGCGGTGGCGGGCCTGGCCGCGGCCCACGCGCTGTCCTTCCTCGACGGGTCGCTCCCCGCCTCCACCGCCTCCCGCTGGGAGGCGGCCCTTCCCGGCCTCCACTGGGAACGCACCCCGGTCCTCCCCCACCCCGGCTGTCCCTGCGGCGCGGCCGGCGGCCTCGCGGAGGAGGGGCGTCGAGCCGTGCTGGAGCAGGTGGGGGGAGGATCGGGAGGGGAGCGGCCGGAGGCGTCATGACAGGATGCGTCTGTCCGGGGGTCATCCCGAACCGCCGCGTGCGGCACCGCAGTCTGGGAACTGGAGGGGCGTATGTCTGATCTTCCCCGAAAGGCGGTCACCCGTACCGTCAAACTGGCCGCGCTGCCGCTGGGCATCGCGGGACGGGCCACCTGGGGGCTGGGCAAGCGGCTCGGGGGCAAGTCGGCGGAGATCGTGGCGCGCGAGCTCCAGCAGCGCACCGCCGAGCAGCTCTTCCGCACGCTCGGCGAGTTGAAGGGGGGCGCCATGAAGTTCGGCCAGGCGCTCTCGGTCTTCGAGTCGGCGCTGCCGGAGGAGGTCGCGGGACCCTACCGGGCGGCGCTGACCAAGCTCCAGGAGGCGGCCCCGCCCCTTCCGGCGGGGACGGTGCACCGGGTGCTGGCCGACCGGCTGGGCGCGGACTGGCGGGAGCTGTTCACGGAGTTCGAGGACAAGCCCGCGGCGGCTGCCTCGATCGGGCAGGTGCACCGGGCCGTGTGGCACGACGGGCGGCCGGTGGCGGTCAAGGTGCAGTACCCGGGGGCCGGTGAGGCGCTGCTGTCGGACCTCAAGCAGTTGGGCCGGTTCGCGGGGCTGCTGGGGCCGCTGATCCCCGGTATGGAGATCAAGCCGCTGATCAAGGAGTTGCGCGACCGGGTCACGGAGGAGCTGGACTACGAGCTGGAGGCCGAGGCCCAGCGGACGCACGCGGACGCGTTCGACGGTGACCCGGACGTGGTCGTGCCGGATGTCGTGCACCAGGGCGACCAGGTGCTGGTGACCGAGTGGCTGGAGGGGACCCCGCTGTCGGAGGTGATATCCGACGGCACCCAGGAGGAGCGCGACCGCGCCGGGCAGTTGCTGGCCCGGTTCCTCTTCTCCGGCCCGGCCCGCACCGGGCTGCTGCACGCCGATCCGCACCCGGGGAACTTCCGGCTGGTGACCGGTGCGGACGGCAGGATGCGGCTGGGCGTGCTGGACTTCGGCACGGTCGACCGGTTGCCCGGCGGCTGGCCCAAGCCCATCGGCAGGTCGCTGCGGATGACGCTGGACGGTGACGCCGAGGGGGTCTACGGGCACCTGTGCGCCGAGGGGTTCGTGAGGGAATCCGTCACCCTCGACCCGGGTGCGGTACTGGACTACTTGAAGCCGATCATCGAGCCCGCCGAGGCCGGGGAGTTCACCTTCACCCGGCCGTGGCTGCGCGGCCAGGCCGCGCGGATCGCCGATCCCCGCTCCCCCGCACACCAGTTGGGCCGCCAGATCAATCTGCCGCCTTCGTACCTGCTGATGCACCGGGTCACGCTGAGCACCATCGGGGTCCTGTGCCAGCTCGGCGCGACGGTGCGGCTGCGGGAGGAACTCGACTCCTGGCTCCCGGGGTTCCGCACCGAGGAGTAGAGGCTCCGGCCGAGGGCGCCGACCGAGGGCGCCGGCGGCTCCTCGCGCCGGGCGGTCCCCGCGATGGTCCACGGGTCACCGAGCTTCCTCGGCAGGTCCGCTCCGCACGACGGGCGGTGCGCGGCAGCGCCAGGACGCGGTACTCGGTCACGCCCTTACGAGCCGGGTTTCCGCGCCCGGGGACGCGCTCGCCCGCCTCGTCGGGTTCTCGGCGCAGGGCCCGGACGCCCCGACGGGCCCGGGGGCCGGTCCGTTCGGACCGGCCCCCGGGAGGCTGTTGTTCGGCTCGGTACGGCCGTCAGTGCATGACGGCCATGGCCAGTGCGCGCCGGGCGCGCAGCGAGACCCGCTCGGCCCGCCGCTGCATGCGGCGGGCGGCGACCAGGCGCACGGCGTGACGCTCGGCGTCCACCTCGCGCATGCGGTCGTCCATATGGGCACGAGCCAGGGCTTCTGGGATGAGTTGCATTTCGCGGGTCCTGTTCTGGCGCGAGGTGATCTCGCCGGTGGTGATGAAGGCAGTCGTGGCGGAGCCGTGCGGCTGTTCGCTCGTGGTGTGAGGGGTCATGAGGGCCTGCTTCACGTTCAAGGGGTCGTGCGTGAGGGGACGGTCGATGGTTCCGAGGGCGTTCATGCCGCGACCGGGTTCTTGCGCGGACGGCCACGGGGGCGCTTGCGGGCGACGACCACGCCCTGGACGAAGAGCTCGCCGCCCCAGACGCCCCAGGGCTCGCGGCGCTCGGCCGCCCCGGCGAGGCAGGCCTCGACCAGGGGGCAGGTGCGGCAGAGCGACTTGGCGTACTCGACGTCGGCCGGGGACTCGGCGAAGAAGACCTCGGGGTCGAAGGTGCGGCAGGGAACGGGTACGCCGAGGTTCTCGATGGCGTCGTCGAGCGCGGTGAGCGCCGTGAGCGGGGTCAAGGTGGAGTCCTCCGGGACTGCGGGCGGGGAGATCGTCTGGGTCTGAGGTACGGACGGGGCGTGCGCTTCGAGTTGCACGGTGTTTTTCTTCCTCGTCTTGTTCGGCTGGTCGTTCCGGCCGGTCGGCCGGGTGCGGCGGCTGGTACCTGGTCCTGCCGGTCCCGAGGCCCCTTCGACTGCGTCGCCCCGTTCGGGACAAACAGAAGGGCCGCGGTACCCGGGTGGGGTTCCGCGGCCCTGAAGGCGCCGGTCTGATCGTGCGATCAGACTGGATCACTCCAGGGTTCGAGCCCGCGGAAGGCCCACATCAGGTGGTGGTGCTGCTGCGTCGTGGTGGTCTGCTTGGTCTGCTTCTTCTGGAATCCGGCACCGGCTGCGGGCGCAAAGCCATAGGCGTGCGCCTCGGCTTCCTTTACCGCCACCGGTGCCTGGGTCGGTCGCTCATTGCGCTCGGAGACCGGGAGGATCGCCATCAGAGCGGGACTGTCGGCGGCGATCGCAGACAGACCGGTGCCCCGGAGGGAGACGGAACCGAGCAGGCAGGAAGCGTCGACCGAGCGGTCGGTCATCGTGCTGAAGTCGATGAAGCTGGTCACTGGTCTCGCCTCCTCTCGGCGTCTCGGGGACCTGGCCCGGGGGCCTGTCCCATGCGTATTCGGATAAGTACAGCACGGATCAGGGGCTTCGGAGAAGCCACCGTTTCCGTTGCTAAGAACCTATGGGGATTCGTTGGGCATGTGCAAACTATTTTTCCGACGAGTTTCTACGCGTCGTCAGCTTCCTCGGCCTCTCCGTCCTGACCTGCGCAGATGGCCAGGACGTCGGCGCCGTACCGCTCAAGCTTGCGTCCACCCACTCCGGAGATCATCGAGAGCTCTCCCTCCTGCTCCGGTACGGCCTCGGCGATCGCCATCAGCGTCTTGTCCGTGAAGACGCAGTACGCGGGGAGCCCCTGCTCCTTCGCCTGGGCCGAGCGCCACTCGCGCAGCCGCTCGTAGAGCGCCTCGTCCATGTCGGACGGGCAGTCCTCGCAGCGCATCAGCTTCAGCTCGCCGGCCTCGGTCAGGGTCTTGCCGCAGACCCGGCACAGCACCGGGCCGCGACGGCCGCGCTTGCGGGTGCCGGGCTCGGCGCCCGCCCGGCTGCCCGGGGCCGCGGAGCCCGGCCGCAGGCCGTTCAGGAAACGGCTGGGGCGGCGGGAGGCCCGGCCGCCGGGGGCCCGGGAGAGGGCCCAGGAAAGCGTCAGGTGCACCCGGGCCCGGGTGACGCCGACGTAGAGCAGCCGACGTTCCTCCTCGACCTGTTCGTCGGTCTTGGCGTAGGTGATCGGGATCATGCCGTCGGTGAGGCCGACGACGAAGACCGCGTCCCACTCCAGGCCCTTCGCCGCGTGCAGCGAGGCGAGGGTGACGCCCTGGACGGTCGGGGCGTGCTGGGCGGCCTTGCGTTCCTCCAGCTCGACCGTGAGGTCCGCCAGGGTGGCCCCGGGCCGGGTCCGGGCGAAGTCGTCGGCGAGGCGGGCCAGCGCGGCCAGGGACTCCCACTGGTCGCGCACGGCGCCCGAGCCGGCGGGCGGCTCCATGCTCCAGCCGGTGGAGCTGAGCACGGCGCGGACCTGGGAGCCGAGCTCGACGACCTGGTCGAGCAGCGGGTCGTTCCCGCCGGAGCGGGCGGCTCCGCGCAGGGCGAGGACCGCCTTCTGGACCTCCGCGCGTTCGAAGAACCGCTCGGCCCCGCGCAGCTGGTAGGGGACTCCGGCATCGGCGAGGGCCTGCTCGTAGACCTCGGACTGGGCGTTGATGCGGTAGAGGACCGCGATCTCGCCCGCCGGGACGCCCGCCGCGATCAGGTCGCGGACGCGGCCCGCGACCCCCTCGGCCTCGGCCGGTTCGTCGGGGTACTCGGCGTAGACCGGGTCGGGGCCGGGCTCGCGCTGGGAGATCAGTTCCAGGCGGTGCTCGGCGGCCCTGCCCTTGGCCTGGTTCAGGAGTCCGTTGGCCAGGTGGACGACCTGGGGGGTGGAGCGGTAGTCGCGGATCAGCTTGACCACGGTGGCCTGCGGGTAACGGGTGCGGAAGTTGAGGAGGTGGTCGGGGGTGGCGCCGGTGAAGGAGTAGATCGTCTGGCTGGCGTCACCGACGACACAGAGGTTGTCGCGCTCGCCGAGCCACAGGTCGAGCAGCCGCTGCTGGAGGGGGCTGACGTCCTGGTACTCGTCCACCACGAAGTGCTGGTACTGGGTGCGGATCTGCTCGGCGATGTCCTGGCGGTCCTGGAGGATGCCGACGGTGAGGAGCAGCACGTCCTCGAAGTCGATCATGGAGCGGTCGCGTTTGAGCTGCTCGTACATCGCGTAGATCTGCGCGATCTCGGCCATGTCCCGGGGGGCCTCACGGCCCGTCTTGAGGGCCGCCGCCGGGTAGTCGGCGGGCACGGTCTGGGTGACCTTGGCCCACTCGATCTCACCGGTGACGTCGCGCAGCTCGTTGCGGTCGAGGCGGACCCGGCACCGGGCCCCGGCCTCGGCGACGAACTGGATCTTGCGTTCCAGCAGTCTGGGCAGCTCCCCGCCGATGGCCCGGGGCCAGAAGTACTGGAGCTGGCGCAGGGCCGCGGAGTGGAAGGTCCGGGCCTGGACGCCGCCCGCGCCGAGGGTGCGCAGACGGCCGCGCATCTCGCCGGCGGCGCGGTTGGTGAAGGTGACGGCCAGCACGCTGGCCGGCATGAGGAGCCCGGAGCGGACGCCGTAGGCGATGCGGTGGGTGATCGCCCTGGTCTTGCCCGTGCCGGCTCCCGCCAGCACGCACACCGGCCCGTTCAGGGTCGTCGCGACCTCGCGCTGCTCCGGGTCCAGGCCCAGGAGCACCGCGTCGGCCGAGTCTCCACCGGCCGGGAAGGATGAGGAGTGCGTTGCTGCTGTCACACCGCCATGCTGCCAGGTCTCGTGGGCCGGACGGGATACTTGTCCACAGCCCGCGCCCGTCCGTCGTACTTGTCACACCATTCTTTCGCGCGGACGTGTCGCGCCACCCCGTCCCACGCCTCCCCGTACCGTCCCGCGCCGTCCCGCCGCGGCGCCCACCTGATGGACCACGCACCCCGCCCGTACGGGAATGGCGGCGCGGTCCCGTACGTTCGAGTACTCGGACCACCGAGACCTCACAGAGGAGAGCGCAGCATGCAGGACACGGGCTCCGTGACGATGTACAGCACCACCTGGTGCGGCTACTGCCGCCGGCTGAAGTCCCAGCTGGACCGGGAAGGCATCGCCTACACCGAGATCAACATCGAGGGGGACCCGGAGTCCGTGGCGTTCGTCGAGAAGGCGAACGACGGCAACCAGACGGTTCCGACCCTGCTCGTGGTCTCCGCCGCCGGTACCGAGTCGGTCATGACCAACCCGAGCCTGGCCCAGGTCAAGCAGGCGCTCGCCGTCTGACCCCGCCGTCCGACCCCGCCGACGGCTGGAGCGGTCCCCGCCGGGCCTGTGGCGTTCGTCCGGGCCGAGGGCGGCCGGTGGCGTGACCCCGAACGCAAAAGCCCCAGCACTCTCGGCGGAGGAGTGCTGGGGATACGAGTCCGGGGAGCTTCAGAGGGCGCCGGCGAGCGGCGGCGGCGCGGGGAGGACGGCCGGCGTCGCCATGTCGTTGTCCTCCAGCGCCATCTCGTCCAGCTCGACGCTGCGGACGAGTACGCCGGGAAAGTCCTCGAACCTTTCAAGGGCCTCCGCGATGGCTTCCGTGAGCTGCTCCGCGTCGAAGGAGCACCAGAACTCTGCCGTGTTCGGTCCTGAGACCAGGCAGATCCGCCCGTCGCTGAACCGGTCCAGACCGTCCAGGGTGTCCGACTGCTCCGGAGTCAGCGGCCCCTGAAGATGAAGCGTGAAACGCCAGTTACGCACAGTTCTCGTGCCTCCGCGTGAATCGATCGATTCCCGAGCCTCGTTGCCCGCGTTCCTAGGGGTGCTGTCCACACGGACAAACTGGTTGCAGGGGCAGCAGATGACATACCCGAAGGTGTGTCCGTTCTTCTTGCACGTCACCTTGAGGCCCACTCCCTCCGCCCGCTTGAGCGCCGCCTCCACGTCCTTCTTCTGGGTGCCTGTCTCCACGTGCCACGCCCCTGTCCTACAGCCGTCGGGGCAGCGCCGGGAGGCGGGTGAGGGCCGGTCCACCCGAATGAGCGACTGCTGCCGTGCCCGCCCGCCGGCCGCCCGTCGCGGGCTACGCGGTCGGCCGGGGCAGGGGTTCGCCGTACCAGGACTCGATCAGCCGGGCCGCGATGGAGATCCCCGACGGCGGCAGCACCTCGCCCGCCTCGATCGCCGCGCGCAGCTCCTCGCGGGAGAACCAGCGGGCCTCCTGGATCTCCTCGCCGTCCACCGTGATGTCGGAGGTGACGGCGCGGGCCGTGAAGCCCAGCATCAGGCTGTACGGGAAGGGCCACGGCTGGCTGGCCACGTACGCGACGTCGCCGACCTTGACGCCCGCCTCCTCCCAGATCTCGCGGATGACGGACTGCTCGATGGACTCGCCCGGCTCCACGAACCCGGCCAGCGTCGAGAAGCGTCCCTCCGGCCAGTGCACCTGGCGGCCCAGCAGCGCGCGGTCCCGGCCGTCCGTGACCAGCATGATCACGGCCGGGTCGGTGCGCGGGTAGTGCTCGGCGCCGCAGCCCGGGCAGCGGCGGATGTGCCCGGCCGCCGCGACCACCGTGCGCTCGCCGCAGCGGGAGCAGAAGCGGTGCATCCGCTGCCAGTTCTCCAGTGCGACGGCGTGCACCATCAGCCCGGCGTCGCGCGGGGGCAGCAGCAGTCCGGCCTCGCGCAGCCCGGCGGGGCGGGCCGACTGGTCCATGCGGCCGGGCAGCGAGTCCTTCTGGAGCGCGAAGTACCGTACGCCGTCCTCGTCCGTGCCCAGGAAGTAGCGGTGCGTCTCGGTGAGCGGGGCCTCGAAGGCCGCCGTCATCACGATCCCGGTGGAGCCGTCGGGGGTGTCGTCGATCAGGACCTGACCGCCGGAGACGACGAAGACGCGCGTGCTCGGGTGGCTCCAGGCGGCGGCGAGCCACGCCTCGTCGAGGCGGTGGTGCGCGCTGCGGTCGATTCCGCTGGGCGCGGCGAGCGAGACAGGGCGCTCGCTACGGGTACTCACGGGTACACGGGTGCTCACAGGTACTTCCAACTCCCCCGGTGATGGGACGGGCAGACTGCTGCTCGGTCGGGCGTGCGGGGCGGGACGGGGCGTGCGGTGACTCCGGCGCGCGGGCGCCCGTCAGGCGGGTTCCCGCCGGGCGGTGGCGGCCAGGTCGCCCCAGAGGTAGGCGCTCGCCTCCACGCCCTTGAGGAGGAGGTCCAGCTCGACCTTCTCGTTCGGCGCGTGCCAGCCGTCGGAGGGGACGGAGATGCCGAGGAAGAGGACGGGCGCGCCCAGGACGTCCTGGAGGTCCGCCGCGGGGCCCGAGCCGCCCTCGCGGGTGAAGCGGATCTTCTGCCCGAAGGCGCGGCCCATGGCCCGGACGACGGACTGCAGGGCCGGGTGGTCCAGCGGGGTCAGGCAGGGCCGGGTGGGGGCGCCGAAGACGATCTCGTGCCGGATGCCCGCCGGGACGCGCGCGGCCACCCACTGCGTCAGGGCCGCCTCGATCGCGTACGGGTCCTGCCCGGAGACCAGCCGGAACGAGAGCTTCAGGTGGGCGGAGGCGGGCACGATGGTCTTGCCGCCGGGGCCCTGGTAGCCGCCGCCGATCCCGTTGACCTCGGCGGTGGGACGGGCCCAGACCCGCTCCAGGGTGGTGTACCCGGCCTCGCCGGAGGCCGCGTGGGACCTGGCCGTACGGAGCCACTCGGACTCGTCGAAGGGCAGCTCGGCGATGAGGGCGCGCTCCTCGTCGGTGAGCTCGGTGATCCCGTCGTAGAAGCCGGGGACGGTGACCCGCCCGTCCTCGTCGTGCAGGGCCGCGACCAGGCGGGCGGCGGCGGTGGCCGGGTTGGGCACGGCCCCGCCGAAGGCGCCGGAGTGGATGTCCTGGTCCGGGCCGTGGAGGTCGATCTCGCAGTCGGCGACGCCGCGCATGCCGGTGCAGACGGTGGGGGTGGTCTCCGACCACATGCCGGTGTCGGAGACGATCACGACATCGGCGGCGAGGGTCTCGGCGCGCTCCTCGACGAGGGCGCGGAAGTGGACGGACCCGGACTCCTCCTCGCCCTCGACGAGCAGCTTGAGGCCGACGGCCGGGGCGGTGGCGCCGGTGGCCGCGAGGTGGGCCCGTACACCGAGGGTGTGGAAGAACACCTGGCCCTTGTCGTCGGCGGCGCCGCGCGCGTACATCCGGCCGTCGCGGACCACCGGCTCGAAGGGCTCGGTGTCCCAGCCGTCGGCGAGGGCGGCGGGCTGCACGTCGTGGTGGCCGTAGACGAGGACGGTGGGGGCCTGGGGGTCCTGGCTCGGCCAGTGCGCGAAGACGGCGGGGGCGCCGGGGGTCTCCCAGACCTCGGCCACCGGGAAGCCGGTCTCCTTGAGCTTCGCGGCGAGCCACTCGGCGCTGCGGCGTACGTCGCCCGCGTGCTCGGGCTGGGCCGAGACGGAGGGGATGCGGAGCCACTCGGCGAGGTCTTCGAGGAAGGCGGCGCGGTGGGTGTCGATGTACGTGCGGACGACGCTGTCCGGCGGGGTGTCGCTCATACCCCCGAGCCTAACCGTCCGCCTGCCGGTCCCCGTCCGGGCCCGTGGTACCGAGCAGGATGCGCTCCAGGCGGGCGCGGCCGGGGAGGTCGCTGGGCCGCACCACCCGGCCGCTGCGGACGTGGAGGAAGGCCGCGGTGACCCGTTCCAGGGGGGTTCCGGTGGCCTCCGCCCAGGCCAGGCGGTAGACGGCGAGCTGGAGCGGATCGGCCTCGGTGGTGCGGCCGGTCTTCCAGTCGACGATCTCGTACGAGCCGTCGGCGCCCCGGTACACGGCGTCGATCCGGCCCCGGATCACCCGGCCGGCCAGGGTGAGCTGGACCGGGGCCTCCATCCGGTACGGGGTCCGGTCGGCGAACTCGCTCCGCTCGAAGGCGGCCTTGAGGTGTTCGAGGTCGGCCTCGTCGGCGATGTCCTGGCCGGAGCCGGGCAGTCCGGTGGCGGGGTCGAGGACGTCGAGGAGGGGCAGCGGGAGCTCGTCGAAGCGGGACTCGACCCAGGCGTGGAAGCGGGTGCCCTGGCGCGCCGCGGGCTGGGGGGGCCTGGGCATGGGGCGGGCGAGGTCACGGACGAAGCCCTGCTCGTCGGCGGCGAGCCGCAGGAGCTGGCTCGCCGAGAGGGAGGCGGGCAGCTCGACCTCGCGGACGGCCGCGCGGGCGCGGTGGAGCTCGCCTTCAAGGGCGTCGAGATCGCGGTCCCAGGAGGCGACGGCCCGGGTGTCCTCGGGGGTGAGCCGGTCCTCGGGGGCCGAGGGCGGGGGCGCGGTCGGGGTCATGGCCGGGGTCGCTGCCGGGGTCAGAGCCGGAACAGGAGATTCCGGCTCCGCCGGAACAGGAGCCACCGGTTCCGTCACCCGGGCGTCGCCCGCCCACACCTCGTCCGCCCACGGGTCCCCGGGCACGGCTGCGCCCGGCCCCCGGCCCGGGTCCCCGTCCGGGTACGGGTCCTCGGGCGCGGCCGGGTCCCCGGACGGCTGCTCCCCGTAGGACTGTTCCTCGTACGGCGGGTCCTCCGGCCAGGGCTGTTCCTCGTCCGGCGGGTCGCCGTACGGCAGTTCCCCGGGCCAGGGCGCGTCCTCGGGGAACGGCTCCCCGGGGTCCGGGGGCCGCGGGGCGGGGGTGGGCGGCCCCGGGCGCCGGGGACGGGTGGCGAGGTGGGACTCCACCAGGGCCGCCGCCGCGCGGCGCAGGGCGAGGGAGTCCGGGTCCAGCGGGAGGGGCCAGGCCTGGTCCGGGGCCGCGTCCGTGGCCAGGGCCGGGTTCTGCGCGTCCGGTTCCGGGGCGGGCGCCCAGGCCTCGATCTCGCCGTACCCGGCCGCGCAGTGCTCGTACAGCGCGGTCAGGAAGGCGGACGGGCCGCGGCGGCGCTTCTGCGTCGGGCCCCACCAGTGCCCCGAGGCCAGCAGCAGTGACCGGGGACGGGTGAAGGTCACGTAACCGAGGCGGAGCTCCTCCGTCGCCTTGTGGTCCGTCAGGGCGGCCTTGAACGTCTTCAGGCCCGCCGCGGTCCACTCCGGGGCCTGCGGCAGGGTCGGCGCGTCACCGCGCAGGGCGTACGGGAGCACCTTCGGGTACGAGGTCCACGCCTCCGGCGGCTTCTCCTTCGGGAAGGCCCCCGCGCAGAGGTCCGGGACCACCACCACGTCCCACTCCAGCCCCTTGGACTTGTGGGCGGTGAGCACCTTGACCGTGTTCTCCCCGCCCGGCAGGGCGTGGTCGAGCCCCTTCTCGTACTGGGCCGCCGTGCGCAGGAAGGCCAGGAAGGCCAGGAGCGACGCCTCGCCGTCCAGCGCGGCGAACCCGGCGGCGATGTCCATGAAGCCGGAGAGCGTCTCCCGGCGGCGGGCCGCCAGGGCGTGCGGGGAGGCGGAGAGCTCCACCTCCAGCCCGGTCGTGGCCAGCACCCGGTGCAGGACGTCCATCAGCGGGTCGGCGAGCGAACGCCGCAGGTCGCGCAGTTCCTGGGCGAGGTGCGCGAAGCGGACCCGGGCCTGCGCGGAGAACGGCAGGTCGTCGTGGGGGGAGGAGCGCGGGCGGGAGCCGGGGAAGGACCCGCCGGAGGAGGAGCCGTCGAGGAAGGTCTCCAGGGCGTCGGCCAGCGAGACGATCTCCGCCGGGTCCACGCCCTCGACCGCCGCCGCCAGCCTCTCGTCCGGGTCCGCCCCGGCGGCGGCCGGGGAGCGGCCGACCAGCAGCCGCGCCCGGCGCCCCAGCAGGGCCAGGTCCCGGGCCCCGATGCGCCAGCGCGGGCCGATCAGCAGCCGTACCAGCGAGGCGTTGGCGCCGGGGTCCTGGAGGACCTCGCAGACGGCGACGAGGTCCGCGACCTCCGGCAGGTGCAGCAGCCCGGACAGTCCGACGACCTCCACCGGCACGTCCCGGGCCACCAGGACGGCCTGGATGCGCGCGAAGTCCCCGGCGGACCGGCACAGCACCGCGATCTCGCGCGGCTGCGTACCGGTGCGGACCAGGTGGGCGACGGAGTCGCCGAGCCACTCCAGTTCCTCGGCGTGGGTGGGCAGCAGCGCGCACCGGACGGCACCGGACCGCTCCTCCCCCGGCGCCGGGCGCAGCGCCTCGACCCCCTCGTGCAGGGCGCGCAGCGGGGCGGCGAGCCCGTTGGCCAGCTCCAGCAGCCGGCCGCCGCTGCGCCGGTTCTCGCTGAGCGCGAACCGGGTGGCCGGGCGTCCGTCCGCGTACGGGAAGTGCTCGGGGAAGTCGTCCAGGTTGGCGACGGAGGCGCCGCGCCAGCCGTAGATGGCCTGGCAGGGGTCGCCGACGGCGGTCACCGCGTGGCCGCTGCCCTCGCCGAAGAGGCCGGAGAGCAGCCTGCGCTGGGCGACGGAGGTGTCCTGGTACTCGTCCAGCAGGACCACCCGGAACTCCTCGCGCAGCAGCGCGCCCACCTCGGGCCGGGTGGTGGCGAGCTGGGCGGAGAGGGCGATCTGGTCGCTGAAGTCGAAGAGGTCGCGGGAGCGTTTGGCGGCGCGGTAGCGGACGACGAGCTCCAGCAGTTCGAGGCGTCCGCGCGCCGCCTCGGGGATCTTGCGCAGGTCCTCGTTGGTGAGCCGGGCGTCGGCGAGGCCGTCGAGCAGGGCGGTGTCGTGGGCGCGCAGCCGGTCCGGGCCGACCAGGTGCTCGGAGAGTTCCGCGTCGAGCGCGAGGAGGTCGCCGACCAGGTCGGGGAGAGACTTCGTCAGCGACGGGTAGGGGCCGGGGGCCTCGCGCAGCACGCGGGCGGCGAGCTGGAAGCGGGTGGCGTCGGCGAGGAGGCGGGCGCTGGGCTCCAGGCCGATGCGCAGGCCGTGGTCCTTGAGGAGCCGTCCGGCGAAGGCGTGGTACGTGGAGATCTGCGGCTCGCCCCCGGCCGCTTCCGGGTCGGCCGGGGAGGGGTCCGGGTCGGTGATCCCGGCGCGCGCGAGGGCCTTGCGGACGCGCTCGGACAGCTCCCCGGCGGCCTTGTTGGTGAAGGTCAGGCCGAGGACCTGGCCGGGGGCGACCTGGCCGGTGCCGGTCAGCCAGACCACGCGGGCGGCCATGACGGTCGTCTTGCCGGAGCCGGCGCCCGCGACGATGACCTGCGGGGCGGGCGGGGCGGTGACGCAGGCCATCTGTTCGGGCGTGAAGGGGATGCCGAGGAGCTCCTTGAGCTGCTCGGGGTCGGTGAGGACGGGCGGACGCGCGGACATCCCAAAAGGCTAGCCGCCCCCACCGACACTCCCTCCCGTCCCGGACCCGGCGGGCCCTCCCCGGCCGCCGGAACCGGAGCCGCCGGGACCGGACCCGCCCTGGCCACCGCACGAGCCGCCACCCAGGCCACCACCCGGGCCGCCGTCGCCGCACCGGTCGGTGCCGGTCACTCGACCGTCTGGCGGCCCTCCGGGCGGGCGCTGCACGCACTGCGGAAGGAGCAGTGGTCGCAGTGCCGGCCCGTCACGGGCGCGAACCGCTCGTCCAGGACCCGTCCGGCGGCGGTGGCGAGCAGGTCGCCGACCCACTCCCCGTCCGGCGGCTGCTGGGCCTGCACCTTGGGGTCGGCGCCGCCCTGGCGGAGCTGGACGAGTTCGGCGCCGCCGGCCTCGGGCCGCAGCCCGTCGAAGACCTCGTCGACGGCGCCCTCGCGCACGGCGAGCTGGTAGACGGCGAGCTGGGGGTGGCGGGCGACCTCCGCCTTGGTGGGCGCGGACCTGCCGGTCTTGAAGTCGACGACGTACGCGCGCCCCTGCGGGTCCGCCTCGACCCGGTCCATGGAGCCCCGGACCCGGACGGCGTACCCGCCCGCTTCGAGGGTGACGTCGAAGTCGTGTTCGGTGGCCACGGCCTCCCGGCCGCCCCGGTCGGTGGTGTGCCAGCGCAGGAACCGCTCCAGGGCGGCGCGGGCGTTCTCCTTCTCCTGGCGGGACTTCCAGGGCGCGTCGAAGGCGAGGGCGTCCCAGACGGAGTCGAGGCGCTCCATGAGCACGGCGAGGTCGGCGGGGGTACGGCCGGAGGCGACCTCGTCGGCGAGGACGTGGACGACGTTGCCGAAGCCCTGGGCGGCGGTGGAGGGGGTGTCGGCCTTGACCTCGCGGCCCAGGAACCACTGGAGGGAGCAGGTGGTGGCGAGCTGCTCCAGGGCGCTGCCGGAGAGGGCGACGGGCCGGTCCCGGTCGCGGAGCGGGACGCTGCCGCGGGTGGGCTCGTACAGGCCCCACCAGCGCTGCGGGTGCGCGGCGGGGACCAGGGGGCGGTCCTCGTCGTCGGTGAGCGCGGCGAGGCGGGCGAGGCGGCGGGCGGCGGCGTCCCGCAGGGCCGGGGAGGCCGCCGGGTCGACGGTGGTGGCGCGCAGCTCCGCGACGAGCGCGGCGACGGCGAGGGGCCGGCGGGGGCGGCCGGTGACGTCCTTGGGCTCCACGCCTAGCTCGCCGAGGAAGCGGGAGGGCTGGTCGCCGTCCTCGGCCGGGGCCTTGACGGCGGTGACGACGAGGCGGTCGCGGGCGCGGGTGGCCGCGACGTAGAAGAGGCGCCGTTCCTCGGCCAGGAGCGCACCGGGGCCGAGCGGCTCGGCGAGCCCGTCGTGGCCGATCCGGTCGGCTTCGAGGAGGGAACCGCGGCGGCGCAGGTCGGGCCAGAGGCCGTCCTGCACCCCGGCGACGACCACCAGGGACCAGGCGAGGCCCTTGGAGCGGTGGGCGGTCATGAGGCGGACGGCGTCGGTGCGGGTGGCGCGGGCGGTGAGGGTGTCGGCGGCGATGTCCTCGGCTTCGAGCTGTTCGAGGAAGTTGAGCGCGCCCCGGCCGCCGGTCCGTTCCTCCGCGCGGGCGGCGGTGTCGAAGAGGGCGCAGACGGCGTCGAGGTCGCGGTCGGCGTTGCGTCCGCCCGCGCCGCCCCGGCGGGCGCCGCGTTCCAGCCGCTGCGGCCAGGGGGTGCCGTCCCAGAGGGCCCACAGGGCCTCCTCGGCGGTGCCGCCGCCCTGGAGCAGCTCGCGGGCCTTGCGCAGGAGCAGGCCGAGCCGCTGGGCGCCGCGGGCGTAGGCGGGGTCGTGCGTGACGAGCCGCTGCGGTTCGGCGAGGGCGCGGGCGAGCAGGACGTCGGAGGGCGCGGGCACCTTGACCCCGGCGGCGCGCTCCTCGTCGCGCAGCGCCCGGCCGAGCCGTCGCAGGTCGGCGGCGTCCATCCCGCCGAGCGGCGAGGTGAGCAGCGCGAGCGTGGCCTCGACCCCGACCCACCCGGCGTCCTCGCCCGCGCCCGCGTCCTCGCCCGTGTCCGCGCTCTCGTCCTCGGCGGGGTCGGGCACGGGCTCCGGGGCGGGGTCCAGGTCCGCGTCGGCCGGGGCGTCCAGGTCGGAGGCGGTGGCGGCGAGGGTGTCGGCGGCGGCAGCGGCGGCCGTGGTCCGCAGGGCCGTCAGCAGGGGGGCGACGGCCGGTTCGTGGCGCAGCGGGACGTCCGTACCGTCCGTCTCGGCCGGGACGCCCGCCGAGATCAGGGCGCGCCGCATCGCCGGGAGGGTCCGGCCGCCGGAGCGGACCAGGACGGCCATGTCCTGCCAGGGCACGCCCTCCTCCAGGTGGGCCCGGCGCAGGATGTCGGCGATGTTGTCCAGCTCGGCCCCGGCCGTCGGGTACGTGAACACCTCGACCCGGCCGCGCGGGCCGTCCGGGCGGCCGGGCCGGAGCTCGCGGTGCGCGCGGACCGCCGCCGACGGGAGCCGCGGCAGCGGCATCCGGGTGGTCAGCAGGCGGGTGGCGGCCAGCAGGGCCGGTCCCGAGCGGCGGCCGACCGTCAGCGCGCGGACCTCCGCGCCCGGGAAGGAGCCCTCGAAGTCCAGGACGTTGTTGATGTCGGCGCCCCGGAAGGCGTAGATCGACTGGTCCGGGTCGCCGAAGGCGACCAGCGTGGCGCCCTGGCCGGTCAGCGCCCGCAGCAGCCGCAGCTGGGAGGCGTCGGTGTCCTGGTACTCGTCCACGAGGATCACGTCGTACGCGGTGCCCAGGGCCGGGGTGCGCTCCGCGAGCAGGACCGCGCGGTGGAGCAGTTCGGCGTAGTCCAGCGCGCCTTGCAGGTCCATGACGTCGAGGTACTCGGAGAGGAAGGCCGCCGCCGCCTTCCAGTCCGGGCGGCCGAGGCGGTCGGCGAAGTCGGACAGGGCGCGCGGGCCCAGTCCCAGTTCGCGGGCGCGGGCGAGGACGGCCCGGACCTCGTCCGCGAAGCCCCGGGTGGTCAGCGCGGCCCGCAGGTCGTCGGGCCAGCGGATGGAGCGGAGCCGGCGCTGGCCGTCCAGCAGGGTGCGGACCATCACGTCCTGCTCCGGGCCGGACAGCAGCCGCAGCGGGTCGGCGAACAGGTCGGTGTCCTGGTGGGCGCGGACCAGGCCGTAGCAGAAGGAGTGGAAGGTGGTGGCCTGCGGGGCGCGCGCGCCGCCGAGGCGCAGGGCGGCCCGGTCGCGCAGTTCCACGGCCGCCTTGCGGCTGAAGGTGAGGACGAGGACGCGGGCCGGGTCGGTGCCCGCCTCGACCCGGGCCGCCGCGGCCTCGACCAGCGTGGTCGTCTTCCCGGTGCCCGGTCCGGCGAGGACCAGCAGCGGTCCGCCGGTGTGATCAACCACAGCCCGCTGCGCTGCGTCCAGAGGAGGGGGAGTCACACGTTCCGGCCCGGTGCGCACCAGGCGGTACGCGTCAGGGGTCCGCGTACGCCGCCGCTCGGAGCGGTCGGAGGAAGAGGTGATCACGTGGGCTGCCGGTCCTGGTGGGTCTGCGGTTGTCGCGGTTACCGCGCTTACTACGGTGACGGGGGTGACTGCTGGTACCCGGGAGGTCCCGGGCCGACGGGTTTCGGTCCCACTGGTTTCGGTCCCACTGGGTTCGGACCGGCCCGTTCCGGATCAGCTCTTTCCGGATTGGTCCGTTCCGGATTGGTCCGTTCCGGTCCGTCTCCTTCGGAGCCCTGTACGGAGCCGCCCCGTCCGGGGCGCGGCCGGCCGCGCCGTCGCCGGGCCCGCCGAGGAGGCAACCGTACGGCAACCGGCACGGCCCGCGCGGCCCACGCGGTTCCCCCGTACGGTCCTTCGACCGCCCGTCCGGGCCCCACATGGCCGAAGCTGTCAGATGTGAGCTTCGTCCCCGTCCCAGCGCGCCCGCCGCATGTCCAGCCGTGGCCCGCCGGCCGGGGTCGAGCGCAGCGGGGTGGCCTCGGCGCGGTAGTGCTCCAGGGCGCGCAGCTCGCTGCCGGGCAGGGGCACGCCGTCCGCCCGGACCACCCGCCACCACGGCACGGCGCCCCCGAACAGGGCCATGACGCGCCCGACCTGGCGCGGTCCGCCCTCCCCCAGCCACTCCGCGACGTCCCCGTACGTCATCACCCGGCCGGGCGGAATACGCTCGGCCACCTCCAGTACCCGTTCCGCGTACTCCGGCAGCTGTTCGCTCATTCGGGACATGGTGCCGCACTCCACCGACAGGCCGGTGGAGGGACCGCTTCCGCACCGGCGCGCACCCTGATGCCCCGCCCGCCCGCCCGTCCGTGCCACCATCTTCCGGGCGGTGACTGGTGATACGTGATCAAGAAGAGATGGACGTGACGACGAAGGAGCAGGGTGTGAGCCCTCCGGACGGCGCGGCGCCGAACGACGGCGCGCGCCCAGACGACGGCCCCGCCCCCCGCCCCGGCACAGGCCCCGACGCACGGGCCCGCACCCGCGCGGATTCCCGTACCGGCAGCACTTCCGACGCCGGTACCGACACCGGCAGCGCTGCCGGCGCGGACGCGGGTACCGGCCCGGACGGCCGGGCCGGCGCGGACCGCGCCGCCGACGCGCGGGACCCGCACGGCCACGCGCCCACCGCCACCGAACGGGTCGAGGTCGACGAACCGCTGCTCGCCGCCCGCGTGCACCGCCCCTCCGACCTCGTACGGCTGCTCGCCGGGATGCTCGGCATCGCCGTCGTCCTCTCCATCGCCGCCTTCGCCCACGGCACCACCGCCGGCCTGGAGGCCGACATCAGCCAGGGCACCGGCCGGGCGCCGGACCTGCTGATCAAGGTCGCGGGGCTGGTGTCGAGCATCGCGGTGCTGCTCGTGCCCGTCGCCTTCGCCATCGAACGGCTGATCAAACGCGACGGCCTGCGCATCGCGGACGGCGTCCTGGCCGCCGTCCTCGCGCACGGGGTGACCCTCGCCACCGACCTGTGGGTCTCCGAGGCGGCCCCGGCCACCATCCAGGACGCCCTGACCCGCGCGGCCGGCGCCGGAGGGGCGCTCACCGACCCCGTCCACGGCTACCTCGCGCCGGTCATCGCGTACATGACGGCCGTGGGGATGACCCGGCGGCCCCGCTGGCGCGTGGCGCTCTGGGTGGTGCTGCTGCTCGACGCCTTCGCGATGCTGGTCAGCGGCTACACCACACCGTTCTCGATCGTCCTGACCGTGCTGATCGGCTGGAGCGTCGCCTACGGGACGCTCTACGCGGTCGGTTCGCCCAACGTCCGGCCCACCGGGCAGCACCTCCTCGCCGGTCTGCGCCGGGTCGGCTTCCAGCCGGTCAGCGCGATGCGCGCGGAGGCGTCCGAGGGCCCCGAGGCGTCCGAGGTGAGCGACCGGGGCCGCCGCTACCACGTCACCCTGGAGGACGGTCCACCGCTCGACGTCACCGTCGTCGACCGCGAACAGCAGGCCCAGGGCTTCTTCTACCGGGTCTGGCGCCGGCTGACCCTGCGCTCCTTCACCACCCGGCGCAGCCTCCAGTCCCTGCGCCAGGCGCTGGAGCAGGAGGCGCTCCTCGCGTACGCCGCCATCGCGGCCGGGGCCAACGCGCCGAAGCTGATCGCCACCTCCGAGCTGGGCCCGGACGCCGTGATGCTCGTCTACGAGCACCTGGGCGGCCGGAGCCTGGACTCCCTCCCCGACGGGGAGATCACCGACGGGCTGAGCCGCAACGCGTGGGAGCAGGTACGGGCGCTCCAGTCGCGGCGGATCGCCCACCGCCGGCTCACCGGGGACGCACTGGTGGTGGATCGTTTCGGCACGGTGATCCTCACCGATCTGCGGGGCGGCGAGATCGCCGCCGGTGACCTGGTGCTCCGGATGGACATCGCGCAGCTGCTGACCACGCTGGGCCTGCGGGTCGGCGCGGAGCGGGCGGTGGCCTCGGCGGTGTCGGTGCTCGGCCCGGACGCGGTGGCGGACTGCCTGCCGCTGCTCCAGCCGATCGCACTGAGCCGCTCCACCCGGGCCACCCTGCGCAGGCTGGCCCGGGAGCGGGCCGACCGGGAGCGGGAGGCCGTACTGGAGTCCTCGCGGGCGGCGAAGGCCGCGCGGGAGGCCGGTGCCCCGGACCTCGCGGGCGGCTCCGCCGTCGACCGCAAGGCCGAGAAGAAGGCGCTGGACGACGCCCTGGACGAGGCCCGCGAGGAGGACCTCCTCAGCCAGATCCGCCAGCAGGTGCTCCTGATCCGCCCGCAGGCTCCGGTGGAGCCGGCCCGGCTGGAGCGCATCCGGCCGCGCACGCTCGTCTCGTTCATCGCGGCGGCGCTGGGCCTGTACTTCCTGCTCACGCAACTGGCCCACGTGGACGTCGCGGACGTCGTCAGCAAGGCCCAGTGGGGCTGGGCCGGGGCGGCGCTCGGCTTCTCGGCGCTGAGCTACCTCGCGGCGGCGATGAGCCTGCTGGGCTTCGTCCCGGAGCGGGTGTCGTTCCTGCGGACCGTGGTGGCGCAGGTGGCCGGGTCCTTCGTGAAGATGGTGGCCCCGGCGGCGGTCGGCGGTGTCGCGCTGAACACGCGGTTCCTCCAGCGCGCGGGGGTCAGGCCGGGGCTGGCGGTGGCGAGCGTCGGCGCCTCGCAGCTGTTCGGGCTGGCCAGCCACATCGTGCTGCTGCTCTCCTTCGGTTACCTGACGGGGACGGAGAAGACCCCGGAGATGACCCCGTCCCGGACGGTCATCGCGGGTCTGCTGACGGTGGCGGTCCTGGTGCTGGTGGTGACGGCGGTGCCGTTCCTGCGGAAGTTCGTGGCGACGCGGGTCCGGGCCCTGTTCGCGGGCGTGGTGCCGCGCATGCTGGACGTGCTCCAGCGGCCCCGGAAGCTGGTGACGGGCATCGGCGGGATGCTGCTGCTGACGGGCTGTTTCGTGATGTGCCTGGACGCCTCGATCCGCGCGTTCGGGGGCGGCCAGACCCTCAGCTACGCGACCATCGCGGTGGTCTTCCTCGCGGGCAACGCGCTGGGTTCGGCGGCGCCGACGCCGGGCGGCATGGGCGCGGTGGAGACGACCTTGATCCTCGGTCTCATCGCGGCCGGCCTGGACAAGGACGTGGCCTTCTCGTCCGTCCTGCTCTTCCGCCTGACGACGTTCTGGCTGCCGGTGCTGCCGGGCTGGATCTCGTTCAACTTCCTGACCCGCAAGGGCGCGATCTAGTGCTGTGACCGGAAAGGTTTGCCGGTAGGCCCGCGGCGTCCGGTGCGACTGCGTTCGCTGCGCTCACTTCGTCTCGGCTCTTGCCTTGATCCTTCGGATGCCGAGCGCATCGCAAGGCGGAGGGCCACGGCTTGTACTGGACGTACTTGCGTGGTCCGACAACGCGGCGAGGCGCCGTGCCGGGCGTCGCGGGCCGGTGAACCTTTCCGGTCACAGCACTAGGGGGAGCCTGGTGGCGGGGGCCAAGGCCGGGCCGGGTACGGCCGCGGGCCGCGGCCGGTCACCCGGACGGGTCAGCACGCGGGCGGACCGGCCGGACCAGCCACAGGATGGGGTGCATGCCGAGAAACGCCCTGCGGGTCACCGCTGCCGCCGCCCTCGCCGCCGCGCTGCTCACCACCAGCGCCTGCGCCGACGGCGGTGCCGAGAAGGACAGACCCGAGGCGGGCGGCTCCCAGGGCGCCCGGCCCCTCACCTGGACCGCCTGCGCCGCCCCCACGGCCGCCGAGGGCGGCGGCCCGCCCCCCGGCCCGGAGTGGCAGTGCGCCACCCTCGACGTCCCCCTCGACTACGCGGAACCCGGCGGCGAGACCGTCCCGCTCGCCCTGATCCGCGCCCGCGCCCAGGACACCAAGAACCGGATCGGCTCCCTCGTCTTCAACTTCGGCGGCCCCGGCGGCTCCGGCCTGACCACCCTGCCCAGCGCCGCCAAGGAGTACGAGGCCCTGCGCGCCCGGTACGACCTCGTCAGCTTCGACCCGCGCGGGGTGGGCCGCAGCGCCCCCGTCCGCTGCGAGGACGACCAGCGGCTGGACGCGTACTACGCCCAGGACGCCACCCCCACGACCCCGGCGGAGGAACGGACGTACGTCGACAGCATCAAGCAGTACCAGCGGGCCTGCGAGCGGAACTCCGGCAAGGTCCTCCCCCACGTCGGCACGCCCAACGCCGCCCGCGACATGGACCGCATCCGCCAGGCCCTGGGTGACGAGAAGCTGTACTACTTCGGGATCTCCTACGGCACCGAGCTCGGCGGGGTGTACGCCCACCTCTTCCCGAAGAACGTCGGCCGGGCCGTCTTCGACGCCGTGGTGGACCCGACCAAGGACGCCGAGCAGGGCGCCATCGGCCAGGCCAAGGGCTTCCAGCTGGCGCTCGGCAACTTCGCGCGGGACTGCGTGGAGCGCGGCGACGCCTGCCGCATCCAGGGCAGCACCCCGAAGGAGATCGAGGCCAACGTCATCGCGCTCCAGAAGCGGCTGGCCGTCCGGCCGATCCCCGGCATCGGGACCCGGCAGCTCACCGAGACCGCCGCCACCAACGGCATCGCGCAGGCCCTGTACTCGAAGGAGCTGTGGCCGCTGCTGGAACAGGGGCTGGACGAGGCGGAGGGCGGGCAGGGGCAGTTGCTGCTCGCCCTCTCCGACGCGCTCAACGGCCGGGACCCGCAGGGCCGTTACAGCAACATCGGCGCGGCCAACACGGCCATCAACTGCGTCGACTCCAAGGAGCGGTACACGGCGGCGCAGACCAGGTCGAAGCTGCCGGCCTTCCGCGCGGCCTCGCCCGTCTTCGGGGACTTCCTCGGCTGGGCGCTGATGAGCTGCACCGACTGGCCGGTCGCGGGCGACTGGACCACCCCGGACGTCTCCGCCCCCGGCGCCGCCCCGATCCTGGTGATCGGCAACACCGGTGACCCGGCGACCCCGTACGAGGGCGCCCGCAACATGGTGGAGCGGCTCGGCCCCGGTGTCGGTGTGGAGCTGACGTACAAGGGCGAGGGGCACGGCGCGTACAACAGCGGGGACCCGTGCGTGCAGCGGGCGGTCAACTCCTACCTGCTGGACGGGAAGGTGCCCGCCACGGGCACGGTCTGCACCGCCGCCTGACCCGCCGCCCGGGCCGCCCCGGCCGTCCGGACACGCCGCAGGGGCCGCACCTCGGGCGAGGCGCGGCCCCTGCGGGACCGTTACGGCGGGACCTAGTAGACCGGCTTGCCGGGCTCGATCTGGTGGACCCAGCCGATCACTCCGCCGCCCACGTGGACCGCGTCGGAGAAACCGGCGGCCTTCAGGACCGCGAGGACCTCCGCGCTGCGGACGCCCGTCTTGCAGTGCAGGACGATCCGCTTGTCCTGCGGCAGGTCCTGGAGGGCGGTGCCCATCAGGAACTCGCCCTTGGGGATCAGCTTCGCGCCGGGGATCGAGACGATCTCGTACTCGTTCTTCTCGCGGACGTCGATGATCTCGATGGGCTCGTCGTTGTCGATCCACTCCTTGAGCTGCTGGGGAGTGATCGTCGAACCGGCGGCGGCCTCCTGGGCCTCCTCCGACACGACGCCGCAGAACGCCTCGTAGTCGATGAGTTCGGTGACGGTCGCGTTCGGACCGCAGACCGCGCAGTCGGGGTCCTTGCGGACCTTGACCTGGCGGTACTGCATCTCCAGGGCGTCGTAGATCATCAGGCGGCCGACCAGCAGCTCGCCCACGCCCGTGAGGACCTTGATGGCCTCGGTGACCTGGATGGACCCGATGGACGCGCAGAGCACGCCCAGCACGCCGCCCTCGGCGCAGCTCGGGACCATGCCCGGCGGCGGGGGCTCCGGGTACAGGCAGCGGTAGCAGGGCCCGTGCTCGGACCAGAAGACGGAGGCCTGGCCGTCGAAGCGGTAGATCGAGCCCCATACGTACGGCTTGTTCAGCAGGACGCAGGCGTCGTTGACGAGGTAGCGCGTGGCGAAGTTGTCCGTGCCGTCGACGATCAGGTCGTACTGGCTGAAGATCTCCATCACGTTCTCGGCTTCGAGCCGTTCCTCGTGAAGGACCACGTTCACGTACGGGTTGATGCCCAGCACGCTGTCACGGGCCGACGCGGCCTTGGAGCGGCCGATGTCCGCCTGGCTGTGGATGATCTGGCGCTGCAGGTTCGACTCGTCGACCTCGTCGAACTCGACGATGCCCAGCGTGCCGACGCCGGCCGCGGCCAGGTACATGAGGGCGGGCGAACCGAGACCGCCGGCGCCCACCGCCAGCACCTTGGCGTTCTTCAGGCGCTTCTGTCCCTCCATCCCGACATCCGGGATGATCAGGTGACGCGAGTACCGGCGGACCTCGTCGACGGTGAGCTCGGCGGCTGGCTCGACCAAGGGTGGCAGCGACACGGGGACTCCAGGCGGGTCATCCCCACGAACGCGGGGAGCATCTACAGGCTGTTCTTTCCGGTAACACTGCCACGCCCCTCTTCATTCCAAGACACCCGTCCCGACCCGCGAGACGCTTTCGTCCCAGTACCCGGGCATCGAGGCGCAGGTCGGCGGGGTAGGCGCGGCCCGCGTACGGGCGGGTGCCGTGGCCGGGGACGGTCCGGAGCCCCTCGCCGGGCCGCGCGGGGCCTCCACGGCCCGGCGCGCGGCGGGGAGTTCCGCCCGCCCGGCCGGGGCCCCGGCCGGGCGGGGCCCCGGCCGGGCGGGGCCCCGGCCGGGCGGGAAGCCGTCGGCCCCGTACCGCTCCCGGAACCGGCGGGCGTCACGGACCGGCTCCGCGAAGGGCCGCGAACCGTCTCGCCTGGCGAGACGGCCGAGGAGCCGGGTGCGGTACGGCCCGGACGGGCCTCCCCCGCCCGGGTGGGCGCGGCGGCCCCCCGCGGTGCGGTCAGATGCGGCAAGCCGCCTCCATCCAGATGTCCGCGAGGGACTCCTCCAGGTTGATCCGGGGCCGCCAGCCGAGCCGGTCGCGGGCGGTGCGGACATCGGCCTGCTGCCAGATGCCGCAGCCGTCGGGGTAGGGCGGCGGGGCCACGGCGGCGAGTTGTTCGGCCGTCGCCTCGGAGCGGGGGGAGCCGATGGAGCCGAGGCCGGGGCGGCCGTGCAGGCCGTGGTGGCCGTGCCCCTGCTGGGGGAGGTCGAGTTCGTTGAGGGAGCCGCCGTAACCGGCGACCCGGGCCAGGACGGCCGCCGCGTCCCGCAGCCGGACCGCCCGGCCGGTGCCGATGTTGACGACGCCCTGGGCGGCGGAGAGCGAGGCGGCGTGCACGGCCCGCGCCACGTCCCGTACGTCGACGAAGTCGCGCTGCACGCCGAGCCCGCTGAGCTTGAGCTCGCCGTCCCCGGCCTGCATCGCGCGGCGCATGGCCTCGGCGAGCCGGCCGAGCGGGGAACCGGCGGGGGTGCCGGGCCCGACGGGCGAGAAGATGCGCAGGACGACGGCGTCGAGCCCGGAGCCGAGCACCAGCTCGGTCGCGGCGAGCTTGCTGACCCCGTACGGTCCGCCCGGTCTCGGCACGGCGTCCTCGGCCGTGGACGATCCGGGCTGGCTGGGCCCGTACTCGGCGGAACAGCCGAGCTGCACCAGCCGGGCCCCGCAGCCGCTGCGGCGCAGGGACTCGCAGACGGTGGCGACGGCGACGGTGTTGTGCCGGGTGAGTTCGCGGGCACCGCCGCGGGTGGCGCCCGCGCAGTTGACGACGACGCCCGGGTGGACGGCGTCGAGGAAGCGGGTGAGGGCGCCGGGGCTGCCGGTGGCGAGGTCGAACCGGACGTCGGCGTCGTCGCCGCGGCCGAGCACGGTGAGCTGGACGGCGGGGTCGGCGAGCAGCCGGTCCGCGACGTAGCGGCCGAGGTATCCGTTGGCTCCGATCAGCAGCACCCTCATCGCGTGGCCCCTTGGTCGGTTGGCTGGCCGGTCATGTCCTGTTTCTCCTTGCGGGGTGGGTGGATGGGGCGGGAGGGTCTCAGGGCCGCGCGTACGCGGAGGCCCGGGACAGCGCGCGGACGGCGGCCACGAGGAGCACCGCCACGGCGGCGAGGACGGCGGCCGGGGCCGGGACCAGCGCGAGCGCCAGGGCCGCGGCGACGGGCCCGTGGCGGACGCCCCGGCCGAGCAGCAGCCGGGTCAGGAAGAGCAGGACGGCGAGCGGGACGGCCGCTGCGGGCGGCGCCCCGGTGACCAGGGCCGTCCCGGCGGCGGCGGCCGTGAAGAGCGCGACGGCCGCGAGCAGCGGCGGCCGGGCCCGGCCGGTGAACTCCGCGAGGGTGCGGCCGGTGGCGAGCAGGCGCCGGGCGCGGGCCGTGCCGGCGGCGGCGAGCAGGTGCCCGGGGGCGACGGCCAGGGCGAGGCAGGCCCCGAGGGCGGCGCCGTACCGGTGCACGGCCCAGCCGGTGACGGCGGCGGCGAGCAGGTGCGCGAGCCACGGGAAGCGGTCCCCGGTGGCCCGGCCGGGCCACACCAGGGCGGCGACGGTGACGAGCGTGGCGACGGCCCCGGCCAGGGGCGCCCCGGCGGCGGCCCAGCCGAGCGCGACGGCGCCGGGCAGCACCGCGAGGCCCAGGCTCCGCAGCGCGCGGGGTCCCGGCGGGGCCGGGGCGGGCACGGGGGCCTCGGTCCGCTCGTGCGGGGTCCGGGCGTACAGCTCCTCGGCGAGGGCGAAGACGTCCCGGTGGCGGAAGCGGGCGGCGCTCCGGTCGGTGATGCCGTCGGCCTCCAGCGCGGCGGCGATCTCCAGCGGGTCCACGGCCCGCTCGCACCGGGCCCGGTGGCGCCGGAGCAGCGGCTTGACGGGATCACCACCACCGGCGGGGGGGTGCGCCGCCACGGCCGGGGCCGGGCCGTGGTGCGGGGAGCGGTCGTCCAGGGCGGTCATGCGCTCCAGGGCCCGTTCCCGGGCCGCCGCGCCGAGGTGCCGTGCCCGTACGGGGTCCCGCAGCAGCGTCAGACAGGCGGCGGCCAGCGCCGGGGGGTCGTACGGCGGGACCACGAGCCCGGTGTCCCCGACGACCTCGCACACCGCGCCGGTGTCCGTGGAGACGGTGGCCCGGCCGCAGAGCATCGCCTCGGCCAGGGTGACCGGGAACCCCTCGGCGGCCGGGGAGAGCACGGCCACCCGCCCGGCGCCGTACGCCCCGGCCCGGGTGAGGGCGCCGGGCCCGCCGGTCTCCTCGAAGCTGACGGGGCTCTCCCCGGCGGCGCCGCTCTCCTCGTCGGGGAAGAGCCGGGCGGCCAGGGTCCAGCAGTCGGCCAGCCGGCCGGGGGCCGCCGAGGTCGCGAAGATCCGCAGCCGGGTCCGGGGCGCGGCCCGGCGGACCTCGGCGAAGGCGTGGAGCAGGGCGGGGAGGTCGGTGTCCGGCTCGACCGGGCCGACCCACACCAGGGTGTCGGGGTCGCCGTGGTCCGGGTCCTGCCCGACGGAGGCGAACGGGGCCGCGTCCGTCCCGCGGGGAACCGTCCGCAGCCGCCCGGCGGGGGCCCCGCACCGCTCCTGCCAGCGCCGGGCCTGCGCGGTCCCGGGGGTCAGCAGGTCGGCCTGGCCGTAGATCTCGTGGGCGAGCCGCAGGTGCAGGGCGGCCCGCAGGGCGCGTACGGCGGGCCGGGTCCGCGCGCCGGGCTCCAGGTAGTGGGCGCGCAGGCGGACCTCGTCCTCGGTGACCAGCAGCGGGACCCCGAAGAAGCGTTTGGCCAGCAGGCCGGGGAGCGCCACCGTGCCGCCCGCCGCCGCGTGGCAGACGTCGGCCTCGCCGAGTTCCTCGTACCAGTCGAGGCAGAGCGGGCGCAGGGCGCGTTCCAGGACGGCCGTGAAGTGGAAGAGGTCCGGGACGCGGGCCTGCTGGGCGCCCCGGTTCGCGTCCGGTGCCCGGCACGCGGACTCCAGGACCCGTACGGCCGTCTCGGAGCGCAGTGCCGTGGTGAGCCCGCCGTTGGCGCGGGTGAGTTCGGCGAGGGCGTAGAGCCCGGCCGCGAAGGGTTCGGCGCGGTCCGCGCAGATCCCGCGCACCAGCTCCGCGAAGCCGTCCGCGAAGCGCCGGCGCTCGCGCCGGGCGTACGTCCGGCCGTCCGCCGGGGGCCGCGGGGGGGCGGTCCGGACCCGTTCGACGTGCGCGGGCAGCGGGGGCCGGGCGGGCTCCGGCCCGGCGCCGCGGATCAGTGTGTAGAGGTCGAACCGGTGCTGCGGGAGCCCGCGCACGAGCCGGTCGCACCAGAGCCCCGCCTCTCCCGTCGCATACGGATATCCACCTTCGGTGAGCAGTCCGATCCGCACGAGTGGCACCCCCGATCTCCCGTCCAGGCGGTCGACTTCGGTCCGGCGACCCGCTGCGGGAGAACTCAAGCGGATCTGCCGGTGACGCGGCGGACGGTTGTCCGTCGCGCCACCGGAAGGGGTGAAGAGTCGTGACTTTCCCTCATGGTCCGCGTTCGAGGGCGCTAGGGCGGGCCGGGGGCCCGGGTCAGACCAGGACCGTCCGGCGCGAGGTGCGGCGGGCGGTGGCCACGGCCGGGTCGAGGGCCGGGACGGCGGCCAGCAGTTGCCGGGTGTAGGCGTGGGACGGGCGGTCGTAGACCTCGTCCACCGGGCCCTCCTCCACCACCACGCCGCCGCGCATCACGGCGACCCGGTCGCTGACCTGCCGGACCACCGCCAGGTCGTGCGCGATGAAGACCAGCGCGATGCCCAGCTCGCGCTGCAACTCGGCCAGCAGGGCGGTGACCTGCGCCTGCGTGGTCACGTCGAGGGCGGACACCGGCTCGTCGCAGACGATCAGCCGGGGCCGGGGGGCCAGGGCGCGGGCGATGCCGACGCGCTGGCGCTGGCCGCCGCTGAACTCGTGCGGGTAGCGGTCGTAGTGCCCGGCCTCCAGCCCGACGCGGAGCAGCAGTTCCCCGACGCGGGCCCGGATCGCGTCCTCGTCCCGTTCCCCGGCCGCGCGCAGCGGGTCCGCGACGGACTCGCCGACGGAGCGGCGGGGGTTGAGGGAGGAGACCGGGTCCTGGAAGACCATCTGCACGCCCGGGACGACCCCGCGCGTCACCAGGCCCGCGTGACGGACCTCGCCGGAGGTGGGTTCCAGCAGGCCGACGAGCATCCGTCCGAGCGTGCTCTTGCCGGAGCCGCTCTCGCCGACGATGCCGAGGGTCTCCCCGGCGCGCACGGCCAGCGAGACCCCGTCGACGGCGACGACCCGCCGCCCGCCGCGCCCGAACTCCTTGCGCAGCCCGGCCGCCTCGACGACGGGAACGGCCGGGGTGGCGGGCCCGCCGTCCGGCCGGGGCCGGGGCCCGGGGAGGACCCCGGCGGCCCGGGCCGCGCGCGGCCCGTCCAGCCTCGGCACCGCCGCCAGCAGCGCCCGGGTGTACGGGTCGGCGGGCGCGGCCAAGGCCGTGCCGACCGGGCCGCGTTCCACGACGGCGCCGTCCCGCATGACCAGCAGGTCGTCCACGCTCTCGGCGGCCACGCCCACGTCGTGGGTGACCAGCAGCAGTGCGAGTCCGCGCTCCTCGCGCAGGCCGTGCAGCAGGTCGAGGATCTGGGCCTGGACGGTGACGTCGAGGGCGGTGGTCGGCTCGTCCGCGATCAGCAGCCTCGGTTCGCAGGCCAGGGCCATCGCGATGAGGGCGCGCTGGCGCATGCCGCCGCTGAACTCGTGCGGCCGGGCCCGGGAGCGGCGTGCGGCGTCGGGGATGCCGACCCGGTCGAGGACCTCGACCGCCCGGGCGCGGGCGGCGCGCCGGGAGACGTCGGTGTGGACGCGGTGGACCTCGGCGATCTGGTCGCCCACGGCGTAGTACGGGTCCAGGGAGCTGAGCGGGTCCTGGAAGACCATGGCGGCGCTCCCGCCGCGCAGGCGGCGCAGTGCGGCGGGGCCCGCGGTCCCCACCTCGGTGCCGTCCACCCGGACGGTGCCGGTCAGCCGGGCGCCCGTGCCGTGGTGGAGTCCGAGCAGGGCGGCGGCCACGGTGGACTTGCCGCTGCCGGACTCGCCGACGATGCCCAGCGCGCGTCCCGGCTCCAGGGTGAAGGAGATCCCGTCCACGGCCCGTACGTACTCCCGCTCCCCTCCGACGGGGAAGTCGACCGTGAGGGCGGCCACGTCCACCAGGGGTCCGGTCCGGGCGGGCGGCGGTGTCAGTGAGGTCGGTGGTGTCAGTGATGCCGGTGGGCGCGTCACGCGAGGGCCACCCTTCGGTCCGCGACGGCGTACAGCAGGTCGGCGACGGCGCCCGCGACGACCACGGCCGTGCCGATGGCCAGGACGACGCCGACGACGACCGGCAGGTCCACGACCCGTACCCCGTCGATGAGGGTCTTGCCGAGTCCGGGGATGCCGAACAGGGACTCCGTCAGGACGGCGCCGCCGATCATCGTGCCGAAGTCCACGGCGCTCAGCGCGATGACGGGGGCCACGGCTCCGCGCGCCGCGTGCCGGGTCACGATCGTCCGCTCGCCGACCCCGTAGGCGCGGAAGGTGCGGATGTGGTCCTCGGCGAGCGTCTCCAGGGTCGCGCTGCGGGTCAGCCGCGCGTACTTGGCGCTCTCGAAGAAGCCGAGGGTCACCCAGGGCAGCAGCAGGTTCCAGGCCCACTGTTCGGGGTCCTCGCCCAGGGGCACGTAGGTCGGGAACGGCAGCCACTGGAGGTAGGCGCAGACGGCCATGAGGAGCAGCAGGCCGAGGATGAAGACGGGGGTTCCGGTGCCGGCCAGCGTCAGGACGGTCAGGGCGCGTTCGGTCGGCCCGCCGCGGCGCAGTGCCGAGAGCAGTCCGGTGCCGACGCCGACGACCAGCCAGATCACCAGGGCCCCGAGCGCCAGGGACAAGGTGGCCGGGAGCCGGTCCAGGAGCAGTTCGGTGACCTGCCGGTCGTTCTGGTAGGAGAAGCCGAGGCAGGGGGCGTCGCAGCGCAGGACGAGTCCGGCGCCGCCGGAGTGGTCGCGGCCCAGCAGCAGTCCCTGGAGGAAGTGCAGGTACTGGGCGGCCACCGGGTCGTTCAGCCCGAGCTGTTCGCGGACCTGGGCGATCTGCGCCGGGTTGCAGCGCTCCCCGCAGGCGAGGCGGGCGGGGTCGCCGGGGGCGAGGTAGAAGAGGGCGTGGACGGCGACGGAGAGGGCGAGGAGCACGAGCAGTGCGCCGCCGGTCCGTTTGAGCACGAAGAGGGTCACGCCGTGCGCTCCTTTCTGGTGCCGACCCGCAGGCGCGAGTTCTCGCGCGGGTCGAGGGCCGTGCGGACGGCGTCACCGAGGACGGTGAAGGCGAGCACGGTGACGAAGAGCAGCCCGGCGGGGAGCAGGACGTACATGGGGTCGGCCCGGAACCAGGTCTGGGCCGTGGAGAGCATCTGTCCCCAGGACGGGGTGGGCGGTTTGACGCCGACGCCGAGGAAGGAGAGGGACGCCTCGGCCACGATGTTGGAGGGCACGAGGATCGCGGAGTAGGTGATGAGGGGCGCGGCCAGGGACGGCAGCAGTTCGCGGCGGGCGATCCGCAGGGTGCTGTTGCCGGAGAGCCGGGCGGCGGCGACGAAGTCCAGGCCGCGCAGGGCGAGGGCCTGGGCCCGCACCATGCGGGCCGTGGAGCCCCAGCCGAGCAGGCCGATGACGAGGATCAGCAGCAGCGGGCGGGGGAAGTCGGCCGGGACGACGGCGGTGAGGGCGACGCCCAGCACCAGCGCGGGCAGGGCGATCATCACATCGGTGAGCCGGCCGATGAGCCGTCCGGCGGTGCGGCTGCCGAGCGCGGCGGTGAGCCCGGCGACGAGTCCGAGGAGGGTCTGTACGGCGGTGGCGCCGAGGGCGACGAGCAGGGAGATCCGGGCGCCGTACAGGAGGCGGGTGAACAGGTCCCGGCCGGTGCCGGGTTCGACGCCGAGCCAGTGGTCGGCGGAGATCCCGCCGAAGGAGCCGAGCGGGACCCCGCCGCGCGCCGAGTCGACGAGGTCGTCGTGGTAGGCGTGGGGGTCCTGGCCGGTGAGCTGGGCGAGGAGCGGTGCGGCGAGGGCGAGGAGGACGAGCAGGGCCAGGACGGCGGCGGCGGCCAGGGCCGCGGGGCGCCGCCGCAGCCGCCGCCCGACCTGGCGTGGGGGGGGGGGGGGGGGGGGGGGGGGGGGGGGGGGGGGGGGGGGCGGGGGGGGGGCGGCGGGGGGGGGGGGGGGGGCGGGGGGGCGGGGGGGTGGGGGC
>NZ_JBITDK010000002.1:213642-437125 GCF_044454165.1 Streptomyces sp. NPDC051567
CCGCCGCCGGCGCCGGCGGGGGGCGCCCCCCCCCCGCGCGGCCCCCCCCCCCCCCCCCCCCCCCCCCCCGGGGGGGGGGGGGCCCGCGGGGGCCCCCCCCCCCCGCCCCCCCCCCCCCCCACGGTCGGTTGCGAAGGTCACTTGACGGAGACCTGCGAGATGTCGAGGACGCCGGTCCAGTCGCTGATGACGACGTTCTTGACGTCCTTGCCGACGAGCCGCTTGTAGACCGGGTGGAACAGCGGCACGTCCAGGGCCAGTTCGCCGATCTTCTTGTCGAGGGCGCCCCAGCGCTTGCCGGCCGCGGCGAGGTCGGTCAGCTTGGCGATCTCGTCGATCTCGGCGTTGACGGCCGGGTCGTCGAGCTGGGCGTGGTTGTAGTTGGAACCGTTGGTCACGATCTGCCGGCCGTCGAAGATCGGGGCGAGGAAGGGACCGCCGGACGGCCAGTCGGCGCCCCAGCGGGAGAGGAAGAAGCCGGGGGTGTTCTTGACGTCCCAGCGCCGCTCGTTGAAGGCGTTGTTCTCCAGCCCCTCCAGCTTGACGGTGATCCCGGCGGCGGCGAGGGCCTGCTGGATCGCGGTGGCGACCTCGGGGCTGGTCTGGCGGTTCTGCGCGGTGGAGTGGGTGAGGGTGATGGTGAGGCCGTCGGGGAAGCCCGCTTCCTTCAGGACCTCCTTCGCCCTGGCCGGGTCACCGGTCTTCCCGGCGGGGAAGTGGTCGTAGGGCGTGAAGCCGAAGGCCTCCCGCTCGGGCAGGAAGGTGGTGGCGGCCTCGGCCAGCGCCGAGCCGCCCGCCGCGTTGACCACGCTGGTGCGGTTGACGGCGTGGGCGATGGCCTGGCGCACCTTCGGGTTGTCGAAGGGGGCGACCTTCGGGTTGAAGGCGAGGTAGTTGACGTAGCCGAAGTGGCCGGTGCCGACCCGGGCGGCGAGCGCGCCGTCGGTGTTGCCGCTGATCTGGGCGAGTTCGGCCGGGCCCAGGTTGGTGTCGGTGGTGACGGCCGCGGCGTCGGCTCCGGAGCTGGTGGACAGCCGCTGGTTGATGACGGCCGCGTCGAGGCCGGAGCGGACGTCGATCCGGTCCGGGTACGCCTTGCGCTCCTCGTCGGTCTTCTCGTCCCAGTGCTCGTTGCGCTCCAGGACGAGGTTCTCGCCGTCGTTCTCGTTCTTGACGACCTTGTACGGGCCGGAGGAGACGGGGTGCTCCTCGTACGTGGCGCCGGTGTCCTTGGCCTTGGGGACGGGCGCGAACTGCGTCTGCGTCGCGACGAAGGGGAATTCGCCCTCGGGCTTGCGCAGCGTGAAGACGATGGTCTTCGCGTCGGGCACGGCGATGGAGCCGAGTCCCTTTCCGCCGTCCTTGTAGGGGCCCTCGTACGTCTCTCCGCCGACGAGCCAGTCCCGCAGGTAGGGGGCGCCGCCCGACAGCTCGGCGGCGAAGGAGCGCTCGATGCCGTACTTGATGTCGGCGGTGGTGATCGGGGTGCCGTCCTCGTACTTCAGCCCGTCCTTGAGCGTGTACGTCCACTCGGTGGCGTCGGCGTTGGGCCTGCCGAGGTCGGTGGCCAGGTCGGGCACGACCTTGGCGCCCGCCGCGCCGTCCTCGCGGTTGCGGGTGGTCAGCGTGCGGAAGACCAGCGAGGGGACGTTCCCGCCGCCCGAGGTGTAGAGGCGGGCCGGGTCGAAGTCGTTGTGCGGCTCGGCGTTGAGGACGGTCAGGGTGCCGCCCTTCTGCGGAGCGCCCCCGGTGGTGGCGCCCGGCTTCTCGCCGGCGCCCGCCTTCTCCGTACCGTCCTTGGGCCCGCAGGCCGCGGCGCCCCCGGCCAGTACGAGGCTGACGGCGACCGCGGCGACGCGGCGCGATATGGGGGACTGACGGGCTGTACCGGCGGAAAGCATGGGGAAGGGACCTCTCGGCGTGAAGGGGGGAGCGGAGAAAGGCCACGCGAGGGGCAGCGGTCGGTACGGAACCGGGTCGGCGAGAAGCCGGGGAACCAAGGAACTCGGGGGAACCTGAGGAACCGGGGAACCAGGGGAACCGGGGGGACCGGAAGAAGCCGCGCCTGCGGGCACACGTGCACCCGGGCGCGGCGGGGAGAAGCGGGAAGGTCACGGCACGGTCGGGCCGGGACAACCTCCCGGGCCGCCAGGCCCAGGAAGGTCAGCGACAGAAGATGTCGGCCACGCTGTGCGCGGTCACACCGAGGAGCGCCAGCTCTATGGCGGCGCTCGCGGCGAGGGTGTGACGGTGCGACATGCGGAGAACAATTACCGATGGCCGGAGGGGTTGTCAACGCTCGGACCTGCCGCCCCGCGACCGGCCCGGCTCAACTCCCGGGATACACCCAGGGGTTGGGCTTGCAGGAAATCCCGCCGATGTCGAGGGACTTCGTCTGCTGCTGCATGATCGGCGCGAGCGCGCCGGGCGTGGCACAGCTCACGTGGTCGTGGCCGAGCCGGTGCCCGACCTCGTGGTTGATGAGCATCTGCCGGTAGGCGAACATCTGGTCCGCGCCGTAGGTCGGCGAGCCCTGCGCCCAGCGGAACGCGTTGATCATCACGCGGTCGGTGGACGCGGAGTCGCAGGAGACGTTGTCGATGGTGGTGTTGAGCCCGGACTTGGCGCACCAGACTCCGGTGGTCCCCGGGCTGGCCAGGGTGATCACGAAGTCGGCCTCGCCGCCCGGGACCCGGGTGAAGGTGCGGGCGCCGCCGTGGCTCCAGCTGCGCGGGTCGTTGAGGGTGCGGTGGACGGCCTCGGCGAACAGCTGCCCGTCCATGCCGAGGTCCTGTTCGACGTCGACCCGGTAACGCACGACCCGGCCCTTGCCGGGCGCCGGGGCGATGCCGGGCACGGTGTCGAAGGTGCCCGGTCCGGCGAGTTTCGGGTCGATGGGCAGTTGCCGGGCCATCTTCTGCTCGTACGTCGGCTCCGGCGCGGGCGCGGCCGGCGGGACCACCGGGGTCTGCGGCGGCGGATGGCCCTCGGAGCGGGCGGAGTGCGCCTCGGCCGCGCCCCCGTCGTCGGCGGAGAGCGCGCGGGCGCTGTCGGCTTCGCCCTCGGAGGCCACCTGACCGGCCACGACGACGGCGAGGACGGCGGTGACGGCCGCGGCGGCGATGCCGGTGTACGTACGGGCCCGCAGGCCGCGCCGCTCCCCGGGGGGTGGTGCGGCGGGCGCCTCGGCGGGTGCGTCGGCGGGCTTGCGCGGGCCGGGAATCCGGCGGTGCGAGCCGGTGGAGGTGGCGGGATCGCCGCCCGCCGGAGCCTGCGGGCCCACCGGGGCCTGCGCGACCTGTGGGACCTGCGGGAAGCCCAGTGCGGGGGTCCCGAAGGCGGGGGTGTCGGTGTCGACGGCGAGGCGGTGCGGGGCCGCGGCGGCGGGCGCCGGTACGGGGCGGCCGGGCCGCATCGCGGCCGGGTCGGCGGGAGCGGGACCGGCCCCCCAGGCCCCGCCGGGCTCGCGCTGCTCGGGGTGGCCCCCCTCCCGCGTCCACCGGCCGGGGCGGGCGGAGGGCGCGTACCCCTGGTGCGTGACGGCCGGTTCGGCCCGCCTCCGGCCGGGCCGGACCTCGTCCGGACCGGCCTCGTGGGCCCCGGCTCCGTACGCCCCGGCCGGGGCAGTGGGTTCCTGCGGCGCCGGACGGGCGGGGGCCGGGTCCTTGCGGCTATGTCGTCCCACGGTCCTCAGCCCCGGCCGTCTTCGGCGGCCCGGCCGGGTGTGCCCGTACCGGCGTCGTGGCGCAGCTCCCGGAAGCCGGCGGCCACCAGCTCGGGGTACTCCATCATCGCCACGTGCCCGGCCTCGGGCAGGCTCAGCAGCCGCGACCCGCGGAAGGCCGCGGCGGCGCGGTGCGCCATGCGGTACGAGACGAGCCGGTCCCGGCCGCCGTAGACGAGCAGGGCGGGGGCGAGGACCCGCTGGGCCTGGCGCCACAGCCCGTGCTGCCCGCCGAGCGTGTACGCGTCGACGATGCCGCGCGCGGAGCGGGCCAGCGCCTCCCAGAAGTGCGGCAGGGCCATCCGCCGCTCCATCTCCTCGACGGCCCGCCGGTAGCCCTCGGGGGTGACCCGGCCGGGGTCGCCGTAACAGAGGCCGAGCACGCCGCGGGTGCGCTGCTCGGCGGTGAGGTCCCGGGTCAGCCGGCCCAGCAGGGCGACCGTCCCCGGCAGGGCGAGGAGCGCGGTCGGCAGGGCCGACCGCTGCACGCGCAGCTCGGGCAGGGCGGGCGAGACCAGCGTCAGCGTGCGCACCAGGTCGGGCCGGACGGCGGCGACCCGGGTGCAGACGGCGCCGCCGAGGGAGTTGCCGAAGAGGTGGACCGGGCCGCGCCCGGCGGCGTCGAGGTGCCGGATGACCGCGCGGGCGAGCGCGGTGACGGAGTAGTCCCGGTCGGCGGGGGGCGGGGACCAGCCGAAGCCGGGCAGGTCCAGGGCCTCGCCGTCGACGGTGTCCGCCAGCTCCGCCATGAGCGCCGACCAGTTCTGCGAGGAACCGCCGAGGCCGTGCACGAAGAGCGCGGGCTCCAGCCCCGCACGGAGCGGGGGGCGCACCCGGACGGCCAGTTCCAGGCCGGGCAGCGCCACGGTGCGCAGCCGCTCGCCCTCGCCCGGGCCGACGGCTCCCACCTGGGAGGAGGGTGCGGCGGCGGAGAGTACACCCGGCAGCTCGGTCGAAGACATGGGGGCAATGTTACGAGACGATCACGCCCGGCTTCTTGTGTTCGCCGTCACAGGCTCCCGGGCACCCGCGTAGCGGGGCGGCCCCGATCCTCCTAGGCTCGTACTGAGCCAAGGAAGCGAGGGGAGCGCGATGACTGTCGACCCTGCGGAGCCGGACACCTTCCGGGAGCAGCTCCAGGAGCCCCCGGACGTCGAGGCCCCCGAGGCGGACGTGGCGGAGCAACTGGCCGAGCTGCGCCCGCACGAGGACGATCCGCTCACCGGCGTGGAGCGGGGCGAGGCCACCGACGCGGACGCCTCCGAACAGGCCCGGGTCGTTCCCCTGGACGAGGAGGAGTACCGCTGACCAGCGCGTCAGGCTGGTCCGTACCGCGAGAAAACTCGGCTTGAACCCACCAGATGCGGTTACCGAAAAGTACGATGGCGGCGCGGCGCAGAGCGCACTGTGTTCTTGGAGAAAGTGGGAGGCGGCGTGACAGCCATCGAGCAGACCGAAGCAGCGCGTCCCCGGGGCACGCGACTGCCGCGCCGGGCCCGGCGCAACCAGCTGCTGGGCGCGGCCCAGGAGGTCTTCGTCGCCCAGGGTTACCACTCGGCGGCGATGGACGACATCGCCGAGCGCGCCGGAGTCAGCAAGCCGGTGCTCTACCAGCACTTCCCCGGCAAGCTCGACCTGTACCTGGCCCTGCTGGACCAGCACTGCGAGGCGCTGCTGCTGGCCGTGCGCACCGCGCTCGCGTCCACGACCGACAACAAGCTGCGCGTGGCCGCGACGATGGACGCCTACTTCGCGTACGTGGAGGACGAGGGCGGCGCCTTCCGGCTGGTCTTCGAGTCCGACCTCACCAACGAGCCGACGGTCCGCGAGCGCGTCGACCGGGTCTCGCTCCAGTGCGCCGAGGCCATCTGCGAGGTCATCGCCGAGGACACCGGCCTGTCGAAGGACGAGTCGATGCTGCTGGCCGTGGGTCTGGGCGGGGTGTCCCAGGTCGTCGCCCGGTACTGGCTCTCCAGCGGGAGCCCGGTCCCCCGGGACACGGCGGTCGGCCTGCTGACCTCGCTGGCCTGGCGCGGCATCGCCGGTTTCCCGCTGCACGCCACGGACATCTGACCGGACCTCCCGCCCGGCCGGGGCACGCGGGCCCCGGCGGGTACGGCCGGGTACGGCCGCTGTTCGCTGCGAGCGTGCCCGCCCCGAGCGGGTTCCGTCGCCTCACCGGGCTAATGTGGACCGCGTACGGCGCGGCTGGATCGCGCGAAACGGACCGTCGGAGGGACAAAGCCGTGGAGGTCAAGATCGGCGTGCAGCACGCACCCCGGGAGATCGTGCTGGAGAGCGACCTGAGCGCCGAGGAGCTGGAGAGCATCGTCGCCGCCGCGCTGTCCGGCACGGCGCCGCTGCTGAGCCTCACCGACGTCAAGGGCCGCAAGGTCCTGGTGCCGTCCGACCGCCTGTCGTACGTCGACCTGGGCGAGCCGAGCGCGCGCAAGGTCGGTTTCGGCGCGCTCTGAGCGTTCCGCCGGGGTCGGGGCCCGAGGACCGGGACCTGACATACCGACAACTGAGTGAAACGGCCTGGTGGTTGACCCCACCGGGCCGTTTCTCTTTCCTCCGCGCCGGGTAGGACGGCAGTGATCCGGTTTGCCCTGGAGCAAGGGAAGGAACTCATGCTGATGATCGAAGCGCTCGGCTCCGCCCTGCTGGGCCTCGCCCTGTCCGGAGCGGCCGTGCGGCTGCTCGCGCGGCGGCTGCCGGCGCCCAGGGTGGTGCTGGTCAGCGGGGTGCTGGGCGCCCTCTTCGGCGCGTACCTGACCCACTTCGCCCTGGGCCCCGGGCACCTCACCCCGGCCGCGACCCTCGCCGGCGCGGTGCTGGTGTCGGCGGTGGTCCTGTCGCTGCTGCTGCGGCCCGCGCCCCGGCCCCGGAGGCCGTCCCCCCGCCGCAGGCCGCTCTCGGCCGCGTCCCGGGGCTGAGCGGCGGGCGCGGCGCGGGAGGGACCGGGGCGACCGGTCGCCGTGACCGGTCCGCGTGACCGGTCGCCGTGCCGGGTCCCCGTGACGGCTCAGGCGGCCAGGCCGAGGGCCGCCATCCGCTTGGTGTGCGCCTTGGTGATGCGGGTGAACATCTCACCGACGGCCGCGAGGTCGAAGCCCGCCGCCATCCCGTCGACACCGCCGACCAGCATGGTCGAGAGGGCGTCGCGCTCGGCGACGACGCGCTGCGCCTGCGAGAGCGCCTCGCCCATCAGCCGGCGCGCCCACAGCGCGAGCCGTCCGCCGCAGCGCGGGTCCGCCTCGATGGCGGCGCGCACCTTGCCGACGGCGAAGTTGCCGTGACCGGTGTCGTCCAGCACCCCCAGGACGAGGGCGCGGGTGTCGGTGTCGAGGTGGGTGGCGACCTCGCGGTAGAAGTCGCTGGCGATCGAGTCGCCGACGTACGCCTTGACCAGGCCCTCCAGCCAGTCCGAGGGCGCGGTCTGGCGGTGGAAGTCGTCCACGCCCTTGGCGAAGGGCTCCATGGCGGCGGTGGGATCGGCGTCGATCGCCGCGAGCCGGTCGCGCAGCCGCTCGAAGTGGTGGAACTCGGCGGAGGCCATTTTCGCGAGCTCCGCCTTGTCGTCCAGCGAGGGCGCGAGTTTCGCGTCCTCGGCGAGGCGCTCGAAGGCCGCGAGCTCTCCGTACGCGAGCGCGCCGAGCAGGTCCACGACGGCGGCCCGGTACTGCGGCGAGGCGGAAGCGGTCGTCCAGTCCTGGGCGGCGATACCGGCCGCGTCGTCGGGAGCGCTGTCGTCGGCGGGCGAGGCGTTTTCTACGGTCGACATGCTCCGCACAATAGCTCGCCGAAAGGTCGGCCGAACCACCTGGTCAGGGCTGGTAAACGTGGCTGCCCGGTGAATTCGCCCGACACAGCTGCGCGATTCCGGGGTACAGTGGTAATGCGCCTGCCGAATACTCGGCGGGCCATCCGAATGAGGATGCCCGGTCGGTGGCCCGATCGGCTCCAACCCGACCGCCCTCGGCGAGATGCGTACGTTCGTGCGTACCGCGTCCCGCGAGGGGCCCCCTCAGCGGCACAAGCGCTTGAGCGAAGGCTAGTGGTCCCGCGCGGCTTCGTACGTAGCAGTACCGCAAGCACCGCACGGTACGACCCCCCTCGCCGCCTCGCGCCGCGTCTCACAGAAGAGGCAGCACCCTGACTACGTTCCGAGACCTCGGGATCTTTCCCGAGACGGCCGAGGCCCTTGAGGCCGTCGGCATCGTGTCCCCCTTCCCGATCCAGGAGATGACCCTCCCCGTCGCCCTTTCCGGCACGGACGTCATCGGCCAGGCGAAGACCGGCACCGGCAAGACGCTGGGCTTCGGCCTCCCCCTGCTGGAGCGGGTCGTCGTCCCCGCGGACGTCGAGGCCGGCCGGGCCACGCCCGAGCAGCTGACCGACGCCCCGCAGGCCCTCGTGGTGGTTCCGACCCGCGAGCTGTGCACCCAGGTCACCAACGACCTGCTGACCGCGGGCAAGGTCCGCAACGTCCGCGTCCTCGCCATATACGGCGGCCGGGCGTACGAGCCCCAGGTCGAGGCGCTCAAGAAGGGCGTCGACGTGATCGTCGGCACCCCGGGCCGCCTGCTCGACCTGGCCGGCCAGCGCAAGCTCGACCTGTCGCACGTCAAGGCGCTCGTCCTGGACGAGGCCGACGAGATGCTCGACCTGGGCTTCCTGCCCGACGTCGAGCGGATCATGAGCTACCTGCCCGCGAAGCGCCAGACCATGCTGTTCTCGGCCACCATGCCGGGTGCGGTCATCGGACTGGCCCGCCGGTACATGACGCGGCCCACGCACATCCGCGCCGTCTCCGAGGACGGCGAAGGCGCGACCGTGGCCAACACCACGCAGCACGTCTTCCGCGCGCACAACATGGACAAGCCGGAGCTGGTCTCCCGCATCCTGCAGGCCGAGGGCCGCGGGCTCGCCATGATCTTCTGCCGCACCAAGCGCACGGCGGCCGACATCGCCGAGCAGCTGGAGAAGCGCGGCTTCGCCTCCGGCGCCGTCCACGGCGACCTGGGCCAGGGCGCGCGCGAGCAGGCGCTGCGCGCGTTCCGCAACGGCAAGGTCGACGTGCTGGTCTGCACCGACGTCGCCGCGCGCGGCATCGATGTCGAGGGTGTGACCCACGTCATCAACTACCAGACGCCGGAGGACGAGAAGACCTTCCTGCACCGGGTGGGCCGCACCGGCCGCGCGGGCAACAAGGGCATCGCCGTCACCCTGGTCGACTGGGACGACATCCCGCGCTGGCAGCTGATCAACAAGGCGCTGGAGCTGGACTTCAACAACCCGGTGGAGACGTACTCCACCTCCCCGCACCTGTTCGAGCAGCTGAACATCCCGGCGGGCACCAAGGGCATCCTGCCCCGCGCCGAGCGCACCCGGGCCGGCCTGAAGGCCGAGAACCTGGAGGACCTGGGCGAGACCGGCGGCCGTGGTGGCCGTGGCGGTCGCGGGGCCCCGGCTGCCGCCGTCGCCGCCGCCCCGGTGGCCGAGGAGCGTCCGGCCCGTACCCGTACGCCGCGCCAGCGCCGCCGTACGCGGAGCGGGGGCGAGCTGGGCGCCGAGGCCGTGGCCGTGGCGGCTCCGGTGACCCCGGTGGCGCAGGCCCCCGAGGCTCCGGCCGCCGACGAGCCGCGCAGGCCGCGTCGCCGCCGGACCCGCGCGTCGGTCCCGTCGGTGGTGGCTCCGGCCGCCGAGGTCGTGGAGGCCGCTCCGGCCGCCGTGGCCGAGGCCCCCGTGGCGTCCCCGGTCGTGGTCCCCGTCGTCGAGGAGGCTCCGGCCAGGGCGAGGCGCATCCGCCCCCGCGCGGTGGAGACCGCCCCGGAGCCGGACTTCCAGATGGCGCCGCTCGTCGAGCCGGTCAGGGCCCGCCGCACCCGTACGGTGGCCAAGGCCGCCCCGGTGACCCCGGTCGCCGAGGTCGTGGCCGCGGAGGCGCCCGCCAGGCCGAAGCGCACCCGCAAGGCCGCGGCCGTCACCCCGGTCGAGGCCGACCCGGTCGAGGCCCCGGTCGCCGAGGAGGCTCCGGCCAAGCCGAAGCGCACCCGGACCCGCAAGGCCGCCGTCGCCGCCGAAGCCCCCGTGGCCGAGGCCGTCGTGGCCGAGGCTCCGGCCGCCGAGGAGGCCCCGGCCAAGCCCAAGCGGACCCGGACCCGCAAGGCCGTCGCCGCCGTGGCCCCCGAGGCCGCGCCGGTCGCCGAGGCCGAGGAGGCTCCGGCCAAGCCGAAGCGCACCCGGACCCGCAAGGCCGCCGTGGCCGTGGTCGAGGCCCCCGGGGCCTGAGACTCCCGCCCGTACGCCGGTGGCCCCGTTCCCCTTTCCGAGGGGGCCGGGGCCACCGGCACATCCGCTCCCGGCCGGGCTGTGCGGAGCCGTACGGGCCGGTAGCCTCGGGCCCATGAGCAAGCCGCCGCGCCTCACCCTGCCGTCCGTCGCCCGCGCGTACCGCCTGGTCACCGCCCGCGGCGAGTTCGCCGTGCAGGAGGCCGGCGGGCCCGTCCGCGGCACCGCCCTGCTGGTCCCCGGCTACACCGGCAGCAAGGAGGACTTCGTCGCCCTCCTGGAGCCGCTGGCCGCCGCCGGGTACCGGGTGGTCGCCGTCGACGGGCGCGGCCAGTACCAGAGCCCCGGCCCGCGCGCGGAGGCCCCGTACGCCCTGGAGGAGCTGGCCCGGGACGTGCTCGCGCAGACGGCCGCGCTCGGCGGTGGCCCGGTGCACCTGGTCGGCCACTCGCTCGGCGGGCTGGTCTCCCGCGCGGCCGTGCTGCGCGACGCCTCGCCCTTCGCCTCGCTGACCCTGATGAGCAGCGGGCCCGCCGCGATCGACGAGGTCCAGCAGGCCCGTACGAAACTGCTGGTCGCCGCCGTGGAGGAGCTTCGGGAGGACATGCCCGCGGTATGGGCCGCGATGCGCGCCCACGACCCCGGGGACACGACGCCGGACGCCGCCGCGCTGACGGAGTTCCTGCGCGAGCGGTGGCTCGCGACCGTCCCCGAGCAGCTGATCGTCACGGGCCGGGTGCTGATCCAGGAGCCGGACCGGGTGGCGGAGCTGGCCGCGGTCGCGCTGCCGAAGCTGGTCCTCTCGGGAACGGTCGACTACGCCTGGCCGGTGCCGCAGCTCGACGACATGGCCCGGCGCCTGGGCGCCCACCGGTTCGTGGTCCCGGCTGCCGAACACTCCCCCAACGCGGAGAATCCGCAGGTCACGGCTGGTGCGCTGGTCGCGTTCTGGGATAGCTGCGAGGGCTTTGGACCCAGGACTAGTTAGGCAGTGAAAAAATTTCCTTAGCGTAGGGAATGTTTGCCTCCGGTCCTTCGTTGAACCCGGTACGAGGAAAACAACGACGAAGGGAGAAGCCCGTGCGCTTCGAGATTCTGCGCCTGGACGACGTCGACGGATCTGCCGTGGACAGCACCGTCGTGGACGCGGCCTCCGTCAACCGGATCGTGCAGCAGGCGGCGGCCGTCGGCCAGCGCATCCTGATCCGCCCGGCCGCGACGGCGGCCTCCTGACCTGCGGCACACCGCACAGACGTCGACGCCCCCGCACCGAGAACCGGTTGCGGGGGCGTTCGTGTGTGCGGGGGCGGGGCGGGGCTCAGGCCCCGCGCACCACCTGGAGCACGCCGTTGATGATCTGCTGGACGGCGATCGCGGAGAGCATCATGCCGGCGAGGCGCGTCACGAGGACGACGCCGCCGTCCTTGATGACCCGGATGATCACGAGCGAGTAGCGCATGGTGATCCACAGCACCAGGTGCATGGCGATGATCGCGGACCAGACGGAGAGCTGACCGGAGGGCCCGTCGGCCTTCTGCACGGCCAGGATGACGGAGACGATCGCACCGGGCCCGGCCAGCAGCGGCATGCCCAGCGGGACGAGCGCGACGTTCACGTCCTTGGTCTGCTTCGGCTCGTCGGTCTTGCCGGTGAGCAGGTCGAGCGCGATCAGCAGGAGCAGCAGACCACCGGCGATCATCAGCGCCGGGACGGACACGTGCAGGTAGTCCAGGATCTGCTGGCCGCAGAGACCGAAGACGGCGATGACGCCGAAGGCTACGCAGACGGCCTGCCAGGCCATCCGGCGCTGCACCTTGGCGGGGCGGCCGGAGGTCAGGGCGAGGAAGATCGGGGTGATTCCCGGGGGGTCCATGATCACGAAAAGCGTGAGGAAGAGGGAACCGAAGACGGCGAAGTCGAACACAGTGATGCCTTGCGGGAGAGGGTGTGACGAGAAGGACGGGCTCAAAGGAGGTGGGCGCACGGGCGGACCGGGCGGGGTGGCCGGGGCCGCCGCGCGGGGAGCCGTTCCGTACGGGACCGGCCCTACGGGACCCGGCCGCGCGGAGGCGGGCCGGGCCGTGCGGGCAGGCCGTGCGGGCGCTCAGGCGCGGGTGTCTCCACCGGCGCCGGGCACGGGGAAGGCGCCGGTCGCACGGCGCGTGATCTCGCCGTAGATCTCGGGGTCGGTCGTGTACTCGCCGAGGCGGCAGGTCTTGCGGCTGCCGTGGTAGTCGCTGGACCCGGTGGTCAGGAGGTCCAGCTCCCCGGCCAGGGCGCGCAGCCGGGCGCGGGCGGCGGTGTCGTGGTCCATGTGGTCGACCTCGATGCCGTCCAGACCGGCGGCGGCCAGCGCCGCGACCGTCTCCCCGGACACGCACCGGCCGCGCTTGACGGCGGCGGGGTGCGCGAGGACGGCGACCCCGCCGGCCGCCTTGACCAGGCGGACCGCGTCGAAGGGGTCGAGTTCGTGCTTCTGCGCGTGGGCCCGGCCGCCGTCGGCGAGCCAGTCGGCGGTGAAGGCGTCCGAGACGGTGGGCACGACACCCAGCTCGACCAGGGCGGTGGCGATGTGCGGCCGGCCCACGGAGCCCGCACCGGCGATCCGGGCCACCTGTTCCCAGGTGATGTCCACACCGAGCCCCTGGAGCTTGCCGACCATGGCGCGGGCGCGCGGGACCCGGTCGTCCCGGACGAGCTCGCGCTCACGGGAGAGTTCGGGCTCCTCGGGATCGAAGAGGTACGCGAGCAGGTGCAGCCCGACCCCGTCGAGCCGGCAGGAGAGTTCGGCCCCGGTGACCAGCGTCAGCCCGGCCGGAAGGGCGGCGACCGCCTCGGCGTGTCCCCGTACGGTGTCGTGGTCGGTCAGCGCGACCACGTCCAGCCCGGCCGCGGCCCCGCCCCGCACCAGTTCGGCGGGGGTGTCCGTACCGTCGGAAGCCGTGGAGTGGGTGTGCAGGTCGATGCGCACAGCCGGGCTCCAGGGTTCGTACGGGCGGGGGACGCTCCAGGATAACCGGGGTGGAGGGACCGGCCGGCAAGCCCTGCCGCCGGGCGGCCCGTGCGGGACCGCGCCGGCCGGCCCGGGGCCGGGGCCCGGCCGGGCTACGGTCGGGCCGGGCCCAGGATGCGGGGGCTCAGGGCGCCGCAGGGCAGGAGTTCGATCTCGGCCCCGGCGTCCCGCAGGTCGGTGAGGACCAGCTCGTCGTACATCAGGAGGCCGGACTGCCCGGGCCAGACCACCGCCCAGAGCCACAGGCCCCGCGCCTCGCCCGCGAAGACGGCCCGGTCGTCGGGGGCGCCGGTGACGTGCCACAGCGGTGTGGGACGGCCCGCCGCGACGACCTTGGCGTGGGGCGGGGCCGAGACGTCGAGGTAGGGGCCGGGGTCGGGGCCGTCGATCCCCGCGTACCGGGCGCCGAGGCCGACGCCGAGTTCCTCCGCGACGAGCAGCAGCTCGCCGAGGCCGCCCACCGGCCCGGGTCCCGTGCAGGCCACGGCGGTGGCCCGGCCGCCGCTGCGGTCGTCACCGGCGGTGGCGACCCCGGTGAACAGCCATCCCACCGGGAGCGGCCAGGGCATCCACACGGGCACCCGGGCCCGGGCGGCCACCGCGTTCAGGCCCTCGACGCCGGGCGGCAGGACGGGTTGCAGGGGGTGGACGGCGCCGTGCGCGGCGCACTGCCAGGAGTCGGCGAAGAGGCCGGGCGCCCTGACCCGGCCACCGCACTTCGGGCAACTCGGTTCGCCCCTCATACCAAGCCACGCTCCTCCCCGCCCGGCGCCGCGTCAAGACGCGATCACCCGTCCGGGGCCCGCGGGGGTCCCGCCGGGTCTCAGTCGAGCGCGACGGCCCGGCGCAGCGGGTCCCGCAGGTCGGTGCCGCGCGCGAGCCAGCGTTCCTGGAGGGCCGCCGCGCCGTGGGCCCGCTTCCAGGCGGCCTCGTTCGCCGTCATCGGCAGCAGGGGCAGGAAGCGCACCGGGTCCAGGGGCGCGTCCAGCTCCAGGTCCTCCACCAGGCCGCCGGGCTCGGCGACGAGCACCGAGCTGAAGGGTGCTCCGTCCCAGAGCGGTCCGCCCACCTCCAGCGAGGCCCCGGGCGCCACGACCAGCCCCTCGACCTGGGGGGAGGCGGCCAGGACCGCGAGCGGCCGGAGCAGCTTGTCGGTGGGGGCCAGGCCCCCGCGGACGGTCAGCACCAGCTCGGCGCGCGGCCCGCGCACCGGGTCGGCGGTCACGGAGGTCGGATCGGTCATGGGGTGCGCGGACATCCCGAGGGTGGCGTACCGCACGAGACCGTCCCCGGCGAAGCGGAGCACCTCGATCCGGTCGGTGCCCAGGAAGGTGACGGCGGCGCGGGCCTCGGGTTCGCCGAGCGCGGAGCGCAGCCGGGCCTCGACAAGTGCCAGAATTTCTGCCATGAACCGAGCATAGAACGCGTATCAGGCGGGTAAAGGGCGGGTCTTGACCACCCGTCGGCTGTTAGTGTTGACAGCTGGTCGGGTCCGTACGCAGCAAGGGCCCCGACCGGCGGTAGCCGGGGGTGGTGGTTCGGTGCTCCCCCGAGGACAGGACTTCCCCCACGGGGGACCGGCCGGAGGAGGTGGGGCTGCGGTGGATCGAAGTCGATCGTGCAGTACCAATCGCTCTTCCACTTCTGTGCCGGGCGTACCCCGCCCCCTGTGATCTCCTGATCAGTAGAAGAGCGACGGCAGAACTTTGTCCTCCCGTCCTGCTTCCCTCCGTCCACCCGGGCCTGCCCGCCCGTGCGGCAGTGCCACCGGAGGGGCCCTCCCACCCGTACGGTCCGCGGCCGTGCGTGCGAAGGAGCCTGCCATGTCGATGCTGCCCTACCTGCGTGCGGCCGTCCGTCCGTCGCTGCGCAAGTCCGTCCCCGCCCAGTCCGGGTACGACACCACCCGTGACCCGTCCGCGAGCAGTGCGGTGGTCGACTGCGCCGTCTACCGCGACGGCCGCCGCACCAGGGGAACCACCTGCCTGAACCCGCGCGAGGCGATGCGCCGGGTCCGGGAGGAGGGCGGATTCGCCTGGATCGGCCTGCACGAGCCGACCGAGGACGAGTTCGCGGGCATCGCCGCCCTCTTCGGACTGCACCCGCTCGCCGTGGAGGACGCGGTCCACGCGCACCAGCGGCCGAAGCTGGAGCGCTACGACGACACCCTCTTCACCGTCTTCAAGACGATCCACTACGTCGAGCACGCCGAACTGACCGCCACCAGCGAGGTGGTGGAGACCGGCGAGGTGATGTGCTTCACCGGCCCCGACTTCGTCATCACCGTCCGGCACGGCGGACAGGGCTCCCTCAGGGGCCTGCGCCACCGCCTCCAGGACGACCCCGAGCTGCTGTCCAAGGGCCCCTCGGCCGTCCTGCACTCCATCGCCGACCACGTCGTGGACGGCTACATCGCGGTCGCGGCGGCCGTGCAGGACGACATCGACGAGGTGGAGAGCGCGGTCTTCGCCGCCCCCGCCAAGGGCGCGACCCGCGGCGGTGACGCGGGCCGCATCTACCAGCTCAAGCGCGAGGTGCTGGAGTTCAAGCGGGCGGTCTCCCCGCTGCTGCGCCCGATGGAGCTGCTGAGCGAGCGCCCCATGCGCCTGGTCGACCCGGACATCCAGAAGTACTTCCGGGACGTCGCCGACCACCTGGCGCGCGTGCACGAGCAGGTCGTCGGCTTCGACGAGCTGCTGAACTCGATCCTCCAGGCCAATCTGGCGCAGGCGACGGTCGCCCAGAACGAGGACATGCGCAAGATCACCTCCTGGGCGGCGATCATCGCCGTGCCGACCATGATCTGCGGGGTGTACGGGATGAACTTCGAGCACATGCCGGAGCTCCAGTGGCGCTACGGCTACCCGATGGTGATGGCCTCGATCGTCGCCATCTGCTTCACCATCCACCGCTCCCTGCGCCGCCACGGCTGGCTCTAGCCCTGTGATCGGGAAGCTCCACCGGCCCGCCGGTGGAGCTTCCCGATCACAGCACCGGGCTCCAGGGATTCTGTCCCGGCGCCCCCTTACCCTGGTGCGCATGACTCTGCGCACGCTCGACCTGGCCCTCGTCGAGGAGGCCACCAAGAAGTCCGGCCTGATCTGGGTGCGCGGCTCCGGGCCGGACCGGGCGCTGTGGCACGCCTGGGTCGACGGCGCCGCCCATGTACTGGGCGACGGCCCCGGCGAGCAGCCGTTCCCCGGGCTGGCGGACGGTTCGGCGGCCGAGGTGACCGTGCGCAGCAAGGACAAGGGCGGCCGGCTGGTGGCCTGGACGGCGACGGTGCGGGAGCTCGCGCCCGGCGGCGAGCCGTGGCTGGCGGCCGTCGCCGAGCTGAAGGGCAAGCGGCTGAACGCGCCCGACTCGGAGCGGATGACCGAGCGGTGGGCGCGCGAGTGCCGGCTGCTGCGGCTGGAGCCGGAGGCGGTCCGGGAGGAGCTTCCGGCCGGTTCGCTGGCGGCGGCCCCGCTGGCGTCCCCGGCGACCACCCGCGACCCGGCTCCGGACGCGCTGCCGAGGCTGCTGCTGAAGCGGAAGAAGAAGGACCGCACCAAGGGCCGGAAGAAGGCGTAGGGCGGCGCCGGGGCGCCAGGCCCGGACCCGGACCCGCCGTACGGACCCACCCGGACCGGCCGGGTCAGGGGGTGGTGGGGTTCGCGCCCTGGCCGGAGCCCTTGGAGGTGGCCGAGGGGGACGCGCCGCCCTTGCCCGGCTCCTTGCCCGCGTCCTTGCCCGTCGGCAGCCGGGAGCCGTAGTCGACCGTCTGCTCCTGCGTGGGCGGGGTCAGCGGGAAGGTCTGGCCCCACTCCGCCAGCTCCACCCGCCCGGCGCCGCCGGCCCGTTCCATGAGCAGCGGGTACGGGGTCCCCTCCAGCGCGACCGAGAGCTTGCCGCCCTTGCCCGCGTCCGCCGTGACCTGGACCGCCCGGGTCGGGCCGACCTTGGTGTAGGCGCCCTTGGCGAGCTTGCCGTCCAGCCCGAGCAGCCCGTCCAGCAGGACGCCCATGTCGGTGAAGCCCCGGAACTGCTTGTAGGAGGGGTCGCCCTCGGGCACCTTCACGTACTTGTCGCCGAGCTTGCCGGCCGCCTCGGACTGCCCCCAGAACGCCGCGTTCGCCTTCAGGTAGAGGTGCTCCCCCACCCGCAGCAGCTGGAAGGTGTCCGCCTGCGACTTCACCTCGCCGGAGCCGCCGTCCGCCTTCAGCCGCATGTCCAGGGTGAAGGGCTTCCCGCCGACGACGAGGGTGCCGGAGAGCCGGACCGAGCCGGCCGCCGTGGCGGCGGAGCGGGCCTTGGCCTCGATCTTGGCGGGGGAGAGTTTGCCGACCCCGTTGGTGCCCTCGTCGGGGTCCTCCCCGCACCCCGTCACGGTGACGGCCAGGCTCGCGCAGAGCGCCCCGACGAAGGCGGCCCGGCGCAGCCGCGCGGCAGGGAGGTAGGCGGTCACGGGCGGGTGCCTCTCGTCGTGCTTCTGCGGGCAGCAGGCAGCGTACCCGCCCGTGCTCCGGCGCCCGCGACCGCGCCCCGTACGGCCGTGGACACCCCCGGGCGGACGGCCCCACCAGGACGCTCGCGCGCGGCACGGGCTAGCCTGAGGGACGGCAGGACACGGTGACGGATGCTCCAGGAGGCGCTCGGATGGCTGCAGGCGCCTCGCGGATCTTCGTGTCGCACCTGTCGGGTGTGCCCGTCTTCGACCCCTACGGCGACCAGGTCGGCCGCGTCCGCGACCTCGTGGCGATGCTGCGCATCGGCGGCCGTCCGCCGCGGCTGCTGGGCCTGGTGGTCGAGGTGGTCAGCCGGCGCCGGATCTTCCTGCCCATGACCCGGGTCACGGGCGTGGAGTCCGGGCAGGTCATCACGACCGGGGTCGTCAACATGCGGCGCTTCGAGCAGCGCCCCACCGAGCGGCTGGTCCTGGGCGAGCTGCTGGACCGGCGGGTGCGGCTGGTCGCGGACGACGAGGAGGTCACCGTCCTGGACGTGGCCATCCAGCAGCTCCCGGCCCGCCGCGACTGGGAGATCGACAAGATCTTCGTCCGCAAGGGCAAGGCCGGGGCGCTGCGCCGGCGCGGCGAGACCCTGACGGTGGAATGGTCGGCGGTGACGGGCTTCTCGCTGGAGGAGCACGGGCAGGGCGCCGAGAACCTGGTGGCCACCTTCGAGCAGATGCGCCCGGCCGACGTGGCCAACGTCCTGCACCACCTGACGCCGAAGCGGCGTGCCGAGGTGGCCAACGCCCTCGACGACGACCGGCTCGCGGACGTCATGGAGGAGCTGCCCGAGGACGAGCAGGTGGAGATCCTCGGCAAGCTGAAGGAGGAGCGCGCGGCCGACGTCCTGGAGGCGATGGACCCGGACGACGCGGCCGACCTGCTCTCCGAGCTGCCCGAGGACGACAAGGAACGGCTGCTGACGCTGATGCGGCCCGACGACGCGGCCGACGTGCGGCGCCTGCTGTCGTACGAGGAGCGGACGGCGGGCGGTCTGATGACCACCGAGCCGATCGTGCTGCGGCCGGACGCGACGGTCGCGGACGCGCTGGCCCGCGTACGGCAGGCGGACCTGTCGCCGGCGCTGGCCGCGCAGGTGTACGTGTGCCGGCCGCCGGACGAGACGCCGACGGGCAAGTACCTGGGCACGATCCACTTCCAGCGGCTGCTGCGGGACCCGCCGTTCACGCTGGTCAGCTCGATCGTGGACACCGACTTGCCGCCGCTGCGGCCGGACGCCTCGCTGCCCGTGGTGACCAGCTACCTCGCCGCGTACAACATGGTCGCGGTGCCGGTGGTCGACGAGAGCGGTTCGCTGCTGGGCGCGGTGACCGTGGACGACGTACTGGACCACCTGCTGCCGCAGGACTGGCGGGAGACCGACTTCCACTCCGAGGAGGCCGTCCGTGGCCACTGAGCGGGGGCGTGGCGAGCAGGCGCGCGAGCGGCGCCGGGAGCAGATCCGGGAGCGGCGCGAGCAGGCGCGGCTCCTGGCGCGCGAGCACGGGCTCGCGGAGGGCCCCGGGGAGCGCGGCGCCAAGAGCGGGCCGGGCACCGGGTCGAGCGCGCTGACGCGTTCGCGGGTCCGCCTGGACCAGCCGCGGGCCTCGCGGTCGCTGCTGCCCGAGTACGACCCGGAGGCGTTCGGGCGGCTGTCGGAGCGGGTGGCCCGGTTCCTCGGCACGGGCCGGTTCATCGTCTGGATGACCCTGGTCATCATCGTGTGGGTGCTGTGGAACATCTTCGCCCCGGCCCACGTGCGGTTCGACGAGTACCCGTTCATCTTCCTGACGCTGATGCTCTCGCTCCAGGCCTCCTACGCGGCCCCGCTGATCCTGCTCGCGCAGAACCGGCAGGACGACCGCGACCGGGTCAACCTGGAGCAGGACCGCAAGCAGAACGAGCGCTCCATCGCCGACACCGAGTACCTGACCCGGGAGATCGCGGCCCTGCGGATGGGGCTGGGCGAGGTCGCGACGCGCGACTGGATCAGGTCCGAGTTCCAGGACCTGGTGAAGGAGATGGACGACCGGCGGATGCTCGCTCCCGAACGTGACGAAGACGATCGCTGACGGGCTTTCCTGCGCCGCCGCGCCGCGCCGTACCATCGGGGCATGGCTACCGACACACGCTCCGCCGACGACGCCGCGGCACCTGGACAGGACGCGATCCTGGACGCGCTGGCGACGGTGAACGACCCCGAGATCCACCGGCCGATCACCGAGCTCGGCATGGTCAAATCGGTGGAGATCGGCGATGGTGGCGCGGTCGCCGTCACGGTGTACCTGACCGTGTCCGGCTGTCCCATGCGCGAGACCATCACCAAGAACGTCACCGAGGCCGTGGAGCGGGTCCCGGGCGTCACCTCGGTCGCCGTCACCCTCGACGTGATGAGCGACGAGCAGCGCAAGGAGCTGGCGACCACGCTGCGCGGCGGCACCGCCGAGCGCGAGGTGCCCTTCGCCCGGCCGGGCTCCCTGACCCGCGTCTACGCGGTCGCGTCCGGCAAGGGCGGCGTCGGCAAGTCCTCGGTCACGGTCAACCTGGCGGCGGCGATGGCGGCCGACGGCCTGAAGGTCGGCGTGGTCGACGCGGACATCTACGGCCACAGCGTGCCGCGGATGCTGGGCGTCGAGGGGCGTCCCACCCAGGTCGAGAACATGATCATGCCGCCGTCCGCGCACGGGGTGAAGGTCATCTCCATCGGCATGTTCACCCCGGGCAACGCGCCCGTGGTGTGGCGCGGCCCGATGCTGCACCGGGCGCTCCAGCAGTTCCTCGCCGACGTGTTCTGGGGCGACCTGGACGTGCTGCTGCTGGACCTGCCGCCGGGGACGGGCGACATCGCGATCTCCGTGGCCCAGCTGGTGCCGAACGCGGAGATCCTGGTCGTGACCACCCCGCAGCAGGCCGCGGCCGAGGTCGCGGAGCGGGCCGGTTCGATCGCCGTGCAGACCCACCAGAAGATCGTCGGTGTCGTCGAGAACATGTCCGGGCTGCCCTGCCCGCACTGTGACGAGATGGTCGACGTGTTCGGGTCGGGCGGTGGCCAGCGGGTCGCCGACGGGCTGACGAAGACGGTCGGCGCCTCGGTGCCGGTGCTGGGCTCGATCCCGATCGACGTCCGGCTCCGCGAGGGCGGCGACAACGGCACGCCGGTCGTGCTCTCCGACCCGGACTCCCCGGCGGGCGCGGCGCTGCGCGCGATCGCGGGCAAGCTGGGCGGCCGGGCCCGCGGCCTGTCCGGCATGTCGCTGGGGATCACCCCGCGCAACAAGTTCTGACGGCCCGGCACCGCCGGGGGCCGGCGCACGTTCACAAGGTGGGGGGTGCCGCTCGTCGAGCGGCACCCCCCCCACTTTTGCGTGCGCGACGGTCCTACTCGTACGCCGCCAGGTCGGTGACGACCGAGAAGGCGAGGCCGTACGCGCTCATCCCGCGCCCGTACGCGCCCAGGTGGACGCCGCCGGGGGTGGAGCCGGCCAGTACCCAGCCGAACTCCGACTCGCGGTAGTGGAAGGGGGTCGGCTCCCCGTCGACCGGCAGGGACAGGGTGGACCAGTCCTCGCCGTCGAGGTCGTCGGCGAGTTCCCAGGCGGCCTCGGTCTGCTGGCCGAGCCAGTCGTCGCGCAGGACGTGGTCCATCTGTCCGGGCCAGGTGAAGGCCAGCAGGCCGGAGCCGGCCAGCCAGGCGGCCGAGGCGACCGAGGTGGCCTCCAGGACCCCGGTGCCGTCGGCGCTGCGGCGGACCGGACTGCTCGCCACGGTGACGACCACCGCGAAGCGTTCCTTCTCCCCGGTGGCGATCTCGCCGCGCACGGAGGGTTCGTCGCCGTGCCCGGTGGAGCCGTGCTCCACGGTGCCGTCGGCGGCGGCGGCGACCTGCATGAGCCAGCGGGGGCCGGTGAAGGCCCCGTCCAGCCCGTACCAGGGGAAATCGGCCCGCAGGTACCCGTCGGCCGTCCGGCGGGCCACCGGCGGGGACGTGGCGGCGTCCTGGGGCGGGGCGGGGGGTGTCTGCGGGGATGCGGCGGTGTCGGGCGTCTCCGCGGGCTGCGCCCCTACCCGGCTACTGCTCGTCGTCTCCATCTGAGCGGCCTCTCGTTCCGTGGGGTCCGTCGGCAGCCCTCCCCCTCGCTTCGCTGGGGGGACCCCCTCCCTCGGGCGTCCTGCGTCCGGACAGATGGAGGATAGCCATCCGGCCCCGGATCGCCGGGCAGGCGGCGGCTCAGGTGGCGTCGGCGTCGAAGGGGGTGCGCCGGTCCCGGTCGGGGGCCGTGGGCTTCTTCCGCAGGTCGGGGCCGGTACCGGCTTCCGGGGAGGTGTCGGGACCCGCCTCCTTGCTGTTGACGGCGTCCGTGACGTCGTTCAGCTCCTTGCGGAGGTCGAAGCTGCTGCGGATCTCCTTGAGGTCCTCGTTCTCGGTCAGCTGCTTGCGGAGGAAGGTCTTCGGGTTCAGGTCCTCGAAGTCGAAGTCCTTGAACTCGGGGCCGAGCTCGGAGCGGATGTCCTGCTTCGCGCTGTCCGAGAACGCGCGGATCTTCCGGATGACGCCCGAGACGTCCTGGATGACCTTGGGCAGTTTGTCCGGACCGAAGACGAGAATGGCGAGCACCACGATCGTGACCAGTTCGAGTGCGCCTATGTCGTTGAACACCTTGCCGCTCCTCGGCTCTCTTCACGTCGGGCCCGAAGACACGGTACCCGCCCTTCTCCGGGGGCCCGCACCTGCGTACCGCCCCGGCACGGGATTCACCCGGCCGTCACCGCCCGCTCAGGACCCGTTCGCCGAACCGAGGACCACCTCCAGCGTCCGTTCCCGGCCTTCGCGGAGCACGGTGAGGGTGAGCGGGTCGCCGGGCCGGTGGGCGCGGATCTTGATGATCAGCTCGTCACCACCGCGTACGCGCCGTCCGTCCACCTTGGTGATCACGTCGCCGGGCCGTATCCCCGCACGGGCGCCGGGCCCGTCCGCGACCACGGAGGGTTTGCCGTCCGCCCCCTTGTCCCCGACCCGGGCTCCGTCGCCCGTGTACTGCATGTCGAGGGTGACCCCGATGACGGGGTGCGTGGCACGGCCGGTGCGGATGAGTTCCTCGGCGACGCGCTTGCCCTGGTTGACGGGGATGGCGAAGCCGAGCCCGATGCTGCCGCCCTGCCGGCCGGAGTCGTCCTTGTCGGCTCCCCGGATCGCGCTGTTGATGCCGACGACGTGGGCCCTGGCGTCGAGGAGGGGGCCGCCGGAGTTGCCGGGGTTGATGGGCGCGTCGGTCTGGAGGGCGTCCACGTAGCTGACGTCGCTGCCGTCCCCCTTGTCGCCGCCCGCGGTGACGGGCCGGCCGGTGGCGCTGATGATGCCCGCGGTGACGGTGTTGGAGAGGTCGAACGGGGCGCCGATGGCCACCACCGGGTCGCCGACGCGCACGTTCTCGGAGTTGCCCAGGCTCAGCGGCCGGAGCCCGCGCACCCCGCTGACCTTGACCACGGCCAGGTCGTAGCCGGAGTCCCGGCCCACCAGTTCGGCGGTGACGCTCTCGCCCGTGCTGAAGGTGACCGCTATCTCCTCGGCACCGGCGACGACGTGACTGTTGGTCAGGATGTGGCCCTGCTGGTCGAGGACGAACCCGGTGCCCGTGCCACTGCCCTCACCGCCCCTGACGTGCAGGGTCACCACGCCGGGGAGGGCGGTGGCGGCGATCCCGGCCACGCTCGTGGGGGCCCGGTCCCGGTCCTCGGCGGCCACCTGGGGCAGCTCCAGCCGGGTGGCGCTCTGCCGCTCGGCGAGCACCCCGAGGTACCCGCCGACCCCGCCGGCGAGCAGGGCCGTCCCCGCGCCGAGGGAGACCGCCCGCCACAGCCGGACGCCGCGCGGGCGGGCGCCCTGGTCCACGACGTGCAGGGGCTGCTCGCCCCAGGGGTCGTAGCGCTCGCGCCCCGCACCGGCGGCCGGCGCCTCGTCGGGGGACGGCTCCGGGTCCGGACCGGACGGCTCCCCGTGCGGCGGCGTCGGGTCGTGCGGCCTCGCCTCGTCCTGGGAGCGGTCCTGGGCGTCTCCACCGGCCGGGGGGCGGTCTGCGGGCGGGCTCACGGCCACGGGCTCCCCGGGGTCCACGGCGGCGCCCCGGCCCCCGGTCGCGCTCGTGCCCCTGTCCTCGGGCTCGTCCTCGGGCCGGCTCCACCACGACGGAGCCGGATCGGTCTGCTGCCTGTCGGCCATGGGCGCTCCCCGCGTACCTGTGCGCATGTGGCGACGATTCAACCAGGTCCCGCGGGTCAGCGGAGCAGCGAGACCGGGCGGGCCGTGACCGCGGGCGAGGGGTGGAGCGGGGGCAGGGGCGTGGACAGCGGGCTGGGGACGGTACCGGGGGTGGGGAGGCGGTCGCGGACGGCGGCGTCGGCCACCGTCACGGCGGGACCCGGCCGGGAGGCCGGGGCGGGGGACTCCCCGCGGACGGTGGGATCGACCAGGTCCAGCGGCAGCGAACCGCCGAGCGCGAGGGCGGCCAGCGACACCGAGACGGCCCCGGCGGCGACGAAGGCGAACCGGCGGCGGGGACGGCCCACCTCATGTATCCGGAAGCCCTCCTGCCGGACGGTGGCGGCCGGGACGACGTACCCGAACGAGGCGAAGGGACCGGCCACCGGCGGCACGGGCGGATCGCCGGGACCTCCGGGACCCCCGGGATCTCCGCCCGGCAGCCCCTGCAGCCGGGCCAGCAGCCCCGCCGAGAGCGGCGGCGGCGCGCTCTCCACGAACATCGTCTTCAGGCGCCGCTGCGCATCGGCCTCGGCCTTGCACCGGGCGCAGGTGGCCAGGTGGGCGAGGACCCGCTCACGGGCGTCGTGCTCCAGCTCGCCGTCCACCAGGGCGGCGAGCCGGTCGCCCAGGTGCTGTTCGGCGGGGGACGGACCGGCTCCGCTCACTCGGGTCCGCCCTCTCCCCCGGCGCCCGGCGCGCCCACCGCCACCCCGGCCAGCGCGCGCTGCTCCGCGCGCGCCTGGGGGGACCGGTGCTTGAGCGCCTTGCGCAGGTGCGAACGGCCCCGGTGGATACGGCTGCGCACGGTGCCGAGCTTCACGCCGAGCGTGGCGGCGATCTCCTCGTACGACAGGCCCTCGATGTCGCACAGCACCACGGCCGCGCGGAACTCGGGGGCGAGGGTGTCCAGCGCGTGCTGCACGTCCGCGTCGAAGTGGGTGTCGTGCAGCGCCTGCTGCGGGGACGGCTCACGGCTGGGCAGCCGCTCGGCGGCGTCGTCGGCGAGCGCGTCGAAGCGAATCCGCTGCTTGCGGCGGACCATGTCCAGGAAGAGGTTGGTGGTGATCCGGTGGAGCCAGCCCTCGAAGGTCCCGGGCGTGTACGTGGACAGCGAGCGGAAGACGCGGACGAAGACCTCTTGGGTCAGGTCCTCGGCATCGTGCTGGTTACCCGTCAGCCGGTAGGCGAGACGGTAGACCCGCACACTGTGCGTGCTGACGATCTCCTCCCATGAGGGAGGGGTCCACGCCTGGGGGCCCGCATCGGAAGCAAAGGTCGCAGTGGTTGCGGTGGCGGCGGTGTGGAAACGGTCAGCGGTGTCGGTCACGGATTTCGGCTCACCCGCCGACCAGAAGAGGCGCCTGAATACGCCCCCACGATCCACAGGCGCAGCCGCACCTCCCCTGTCGGCTCTGGTGGTGTCCAGTGGACTCCCTACCATAGCCACCCCCTCCGTCAGCTCTGGATAAGCTTTTTTGCAGTAACTTTGCACAGGCCGAAGGTCGCGGTCCGGTCCGTACCGCCGATCTGCCCGGCAGCGTCCCTTCCCGTCCTCCCTCCACCCCTCCCAACGCCCGGTCCCATCTGCGGGTTCCCGACACCAACGGATACAGTCACCGTTGCGCCAACTATGGGGACAGGAGAGGGTCATTAGCGGCAACCGGCAGACGAGCTGGGCGTTCGCCGACGCGTTTGTCGCCGAGGACGACGCTCTGCGATGGGCCCGTGACCGGGCGAGGGAGGCGGGCCTGCGCTCCGTCTCCCCCGGTACCGGGGCCGCGCTGCGCCTGCTCGCCGCCACCGCGGACGCCAAGGCGGTCGCCGAGATCGGCACCGGAACGGGTGTCTCCGGCATCCACCTCCTCCACGGGATGCGCGCCGACGGCGTGCTGACCACCGTGGACCCCGAGCCCGACCGGCAGGCGTTCGCCCGTCAGGCGTTCCGTGCCGCCGGCTTCGCGGGCAACCGTGCCCGCTTCATCCCCGGCCGCGCCCTGGACGTCCTGCCCCGGCTCGCCGACCGCGGGTACGACCTCGTCTTCTGCGACGGGGACCCGACCGAGTCCCTGGACTATCTCGCCGAATCGTTGCGCCTGCTGCGCCCCGGCGGGCTGGTCTGCTTCGAGGGGGTCTTCTCCGACGGCCGCACGGTCGACTCGGCCGCCCAGCCGGTGGAGGTGCTCCGCGTCCGCGAGCTGCTGCGCAGCGTCCGCGAGAGCCCGGCCCTGGAGGCGGCCCTGCTCCCGGTGGGCGACGGCCTGCTGTGCGCCGTGCGCCGCTGAGCCCGTCCCGCCCTCGCCGCCGGCGGCCTGCCGCACGCCCCGGCACCGGCCGTCGGCGCCCCGTCCGGCCCCGGACGCAACACTGCCCCGGCCGCGCTGTGCGACCGGGGCAGTGCAGAGAATACGGAGAAATTCAGAGGGTGCCGACGGTTCAGCCGACGACCTTCTTCAGGGCGTCACCCAGGGCGTCCGCCTCGTCCGGGGTCAGTTCGACGACAAGCCGACCGCCGCCCTCGAGCGGTACGCGCATGACGATGCCCCGCCCCTCCTTGGTGACCTCGAGCGGGCCGTCGCCCGTCCGCGGCTTCATGGCCGCCATGCTCGTTCCCCTTCCTGAAACCAGTTCATCGTCAGCCGACGGCTCCATTCAGGCGCCTAGTACCCGGCATCGAACACATTGCTTCCAGGTCATTATCCCGCATGTCAGGACCCGCTGACCAACATCGCCCGGGAACGCTTCGGCAACGCGCTCGACCAAAACCACTCATTTCGGGGACCTGCCTGCGATACTTCGCCGCCGCTCCCGGTGAACGGCGTCCCCTTTCTTTGACGCACATCACATGTGCGGCGTCGGTCCGGTCCGCCATGCTGACCCTTGCACCGGCCGGTACCGGCCGGTAGCCAGCCCGCGACGAAGGGGGAACCCCTGCCATGGCCGACAGCGTGCTCTACGAAGTGACCGACGGACTCGCGACCGTCACGATCAACCGTCCCGACGCGATGAACGCCATGAACACGCAGGCCAAGGCCGCCCTGCGCGACGCGGTCCAGGAGGCGGCCGAGGACCCGGCGGTACGGGCCGTCCTGCTGACCGCGGCGGGCGACCGGGCCTTCTGCGTGGGCCAGGACCTCAAGGAGCACGTGGAGAACCTGACGGCCGACCGCGAGCGCGGGTCCGCCCTGACGATGGCCACGGTCGCGGAGCACTACAACCCGATCGTGCGGGCGCTCACGCAGATGCCGAAACCGGTGGTGGCCGGGGTGAACGGGGTCGCGGCCGGGGCGGGCTTCGGATTCGCGCTGGCGGCGGACTTCCGCGTCGTCTCCGAGAACGCCTCCTTCAACACCTCCTTCGCCGGGGTGGCGCTGACCGCCGACTCCGGGGTCTCCTGGACCCTCCCCCGCCTGATCGGCGCCTCGCGCGCGGCGGACCTGCTGTTCTTCCCGCGCGCGGTCAGGGCCCAGGAGGCGTTCGACCTCGGCATCGCCAACCGGCTGGTCCCCTCGGAGTCCCTGCGCGCGGAGGCGGAGGCCGTGGCCCGGGCGCTGGCCGCCGGGCCCACGGTCGCGTACGCGGCGCTCAAGGAGTCCCTGGCGTACGGGGCCTCCCGGACGCTGGCGGAGGCGCTGGACCACGAGGAGGCCCTCCAGACCCGCGCGGGGGCCTCCGAGGACCACGCCATCGCGGTCCGCGCCTTCCTCGCCAAGCAGCCGCCCCGGTACCTGGGCCGCTGACCCGTCCCGGTCAGGCCGGTCAGGCCGGACGGGTGCGGGCGACGCAGCCGGCCAGGTGGTCGTCGACCAGGCCGCACGCCTGCATCAGGGCGTAGGCCGTGGTGGGTCCGACGAAGCGGATGCCCTCCTTCTTCAGGGCCTTGGCGAGGGCCGTGGACTGCGGGGTGATCGCCGGGACCTCCTCGAAGCTCCGCGGGGCCGGGCCGGGTTCCGGGGCGTGGGACCAGATCAGGGCGTCCAGCGCGCCCGGCTCCCACCCGGCCAGGACCTTGGCGTTGGCGAGGGTCGCCTCGACCTTGGCCCGGTTGCGGATGATCCCCTCGTCGGCGAGCAGGCGCCGCTCGTCCGCCTCGCCGAACCGGGCGACCGCGGCGATCTCGAACCCGGCGAAGGCCCTGCGGAAGCCCTCGCGGCGGCGCAGGATCGTCAGCCAGGACAGCCCCGACTGGAACGCCTCCAGGCAGAGCCGTTCGTACAGCGCGTCGTCGCCGCGGACCGGCCGGCCCCACTCCGTGTCGTGGTAGGCGACGTACTCCGGCGCGGACAGCGCCCAGTGACAGCGCGGCCCGCCGTCCTCGCCCGCCACCAGCCCGGTCACCGTCATCGTCCACCCCGCTCGCCACGGCCGGTCCGGTCCGCGTCGCCGTCGGCCTTGTCGGCCTCTGCCTTGTCGGTGTCTGCCTTGCGCGCATCGGCCTTGTCGTCGGGCGCGTCGTCGGCACTCTCGGCGGCCTCGGCGGCCTCGGCGGCGGCAGGAGCGTCGTCCGGGGTGGCCGGGGTGGCCGCGTCGGCGGCCGGGATCTCGTCGGTGACCACGTCCGTGACCGTCGTCGTCGTTGCCGTTGTCGCCGTGGCCGTCGTCGCGGGCGCGCCGTCCGCCGCCGGGTGGGCGTGGGCCGCCGGTCCGGTCGAGCCGGTCAGTTCGGCGATCCGTTCGTCGCGTTCCGCCAGCTCCGCCGCCAGCCGCTCCAGGACGTCGTCCACCTCGGCCATCCGGTATCCGCGCGGCGCGACCGGCAGCCGCAGGGCGTCGACGTCCTCCCGTACGACCGGGCGGGTCTGCGGCAGTCCGTCGGCCACGCGGTCGGGTTCCGCCTCCGGGAGGACGGCCTCCGAGCCGCCGCCGATCACCCCCAGGGTGACCGCGGCCACGACCACGACCAGCGCGATCATCAAGAACCAGAACACGATCAACTCCCCTGAGAGACTCCGGCCACCAGGTTAAGGTCGCGGGAGAGGCGCAAAGGTCGCCGAAGGAGGAAAGAGCAGGATGCTGCGACTGGGCAGGCGCGAGTTCGACACCCACGAGCCGGTGATCATGGCCATCGTGAACCGGACTCCGGACTCCTTCTACGACCAGGGGGCGACCTTCCGCGACGCCCCCGCGCTGGACCGGGTCGAACAGGCGGTCGCCGAGGGCGCCGCGATCATCGACATCGGCGGGGTCAAGGCCGGGCCGGGCGAGCACGTGGACGCGGTCGAGGAGGCCCGGCGCACGGTCGGTTTCGTGGCCGAGGTCCGGCGCCGGCACCCGGACGTGGTGATCAGCGTGGACACCTGGCGGCACGAGGTCGGCGAGGCCGTGTGCGAGGCCGGGGCCGACCTCCTCAACGACGCGTGGGGCGGGGTGGACCCCCGGCTCGCCGAGGTCGCCGCGCGCCACGGCGCGGGCCTGGTCTGCACCCACGCGGGCGGGGCGGAGCCGCGCACCCGGCCGCACCGGACCGCGTACGAGGACGTGATGGCCGACATCCTGCGCGTCACGGTCGGGCTGGCCGAGCGGGCCGCCGCCCTCGGGGTGCGCCGGGACGCGATCATGATCGACCCGGGCCACGACTTCGGGAAGAACACCCGGCACTCGCTGGAGGCGACCCGCCGCCTGGGCGAGATGGCGGCGACGGGCTGGCCGGTGCTGGTCTCCCTGTCCAACAAGGACTTCGTCGGCGAGACCCTCGACAAGCCGGTCAAGGAACGCCTGCTCGGCACCCTGGCCACGACGGCGGTCTCGGCCTGGCTGGGGGCGCGGGTGTACCGCGTCCACGAGGTCGCCGAGACCCGGCAGGTCCTCGACATGGTGGCGTCCGTCCAGGGCCACCGCCCCCCGGCGGTCGCCCGCCGGGGGCTGGCCTGAGCCACCGGGCCCCGCCCGGCCGGGTACCGGCGCTCCGGTACCCGGCCGGGGCCGGGTCTACTTGCCGACCTCCTTGGTCACCAGCGCGATCGCCTCGTCCACGTCGTCCGTGACGTGGAAGAGGTAGAGGTCCTTCTCCGAGGCCTTGCCCTGGGCGACGACCGTGTTCTTCAGCCAGTCGGTCAGCCCGCTCCAGTACTCCGTGCCGAACAGCACGATCGGGAAGCGGGTGATCTTCTGCGTCTGGACCAGGGTCAGCGCCTCGAACAGCTCGTCCAGCGTGCCGAGACCGCCGGGCAGGACCACGAAGCCCTGGCTGTACTTCACGAACATCGTCTTGCGGACGAAGAAGTACCGGAAGTTCAGCCCGAGGTCGACGTGCTGGTTGAGCCCCTGCTCGAAGGGGAGCTCGATGCCGAGGCCGACCGAGATGCCCTCGGCCTCGCGGGCACCCTTGTTGGCCGCCTCCATCGCGCCGGGCCCGCCGCCGGTGATGACCGCGAACCCGGCCTCGACCAGGGCGTGTCCGATCCGTACGCCCGCCTCGTACTCCGGCGAGTCCACCGGGGTGCGGGCCGAGCCGAACACGCTGATCGCCGGCGGCAGCTCCGCCAGCGTGCCGAAGCCCTCGATGAACTCCGACTGGATGCGCAGGACCCGCCAGGGATCGGTGTGCACCCACTCGGAGGGCCCGGCCGAGTCCAGCAGCCGCTGGTCCGTCGTACTGCCCGCCTGAACCTGGCTCCGCCTGCGCAACACCGGACCGAGCTGCTGTTCCTCGGGCCGGTGGCGAGCCTCCCTGTCGGGACTGGCGTGGTTGCCCATGGTGTGCTCCCTCCTGCTGATCGTCAGATCAGGGTAGGCGCACCGAGGTGACGGGAAGGGGAATTCACGAGGTCAGCCAGGCCCGGAGTCGTTCCTCGCAGTGCAGGATCGCCTTCGTCGCGACCCTTTCGTCCACCTTGTGGGCCAGCAGGGCGTCCCCGGGGCCGTAGTTGACCGCCGGGACGCCGAGCCCGCTGAAGCGGGAGACGTCCGTCCAGCCGAACTTCGGCATGGCGCGGCCGCCGACCGCCTCCATGAAGGCCGCGGCGGCCGGGTGGCCGAGGCCGGGGAGGGCGCCGCCGGAGGAGTCGGCGACGGTGAACTCGGCGATGTCGCAGTCCGCGAACACCTCGCGCACGTGGGCCACCGCCTCGGCCTCGCTGCGGTCGGGGGCGTAGCGGAAGTTGACCGTCACCGTGCAGGAGTCGGGGATGACGTTGTTGGCGACGCCGCCCTCGATGCGGACGGCGTTGAGGCCCTCGTGGTACTCCAGCCCGTCGATGACCGGCCTGCGGGGCTCGTACGCGGCCAGCCGGGCCAGGATCGGTCCGGCGGTGTGGACGGCGTTGGACCCCATCCAGCTGCGCGCGGAGTGGGCGCGCTCCCCGGAGGTGCGCAGCAGGATGCGCAGGGTGCCCTGGCAGCCGCCTTCGACCTCGGCGTTCGAGGGTTCCAGGAGGACGGCGAAGTCGCCGGTGAGCCAGTCGGGGTGGGCCTCGGCGACCTTGCCGAGGCCGTTGAGGTCGGCGGCCACCTCCTCCTGGTCGTAGAAGACGAAGGTGAGGTCCCGGTTGGGCTCGGGGACGGTCGCGGCGATGCGCAGCTGTACGGCGACCCCGGACTTCATGTCGGTCGTGCCGCAGCCCCAGAGGACGCCGTCCTCGTCGAGGCGGGAGGGGACGTTGCCGGCGATCGGCACGGTGTCGAGGTGGCCGGCGAGGACGACGCGTTCGGCGCGGCCGAGGCGGGTCCGGGCGACGACGTTGTTGCCGAGGCGGTCCACGGTCAGGTGGGGCAGGCGGCGCAGCGCGTGTTCCACGAGGTCGGCGAGTACCTTCTCGTCGCCGCTCACGGAAGGGATGTCGACGAGCCGGGCGGTCAGCTCGGCGGCGTCCAGGGTGAGGTCCAGCTCGGATTCGGGCATGGAACCGACCCTAACCCCACCGGACCGGGCGCGGCCCGGTCCGTCCGGTCGGTGGACCCGCGGGGTGGCTCAAGTACGGTGGGCGGCGTGCCGCAGACCGATCTTCCCCGCCCCCGCCGCCGGTTGCCGCGCGCGGCCGTCGGCCTGTCCGTCCTGCTCGTGCTCGCCGGTTACGTCGCGGTGCAGCGCGAATCCAGCGGCGGCGGCGCCCCGTACTGCACGGCCACCGCGGTCACGGGAGCGGACGCGTCGGGGCGGGGCGGCGTCCTGCGGTCCTACGAGATGACCTCCGAGCAGGCGTCGAACGCGGCGACGGTGGCGGCCGTCGGCATCGTCAAGGGGCTGCCCGACCGGGCCGTGACGATCGCGCTGGCGACGGTGATGCAGGAGTCGGCGCTGCGCAACATCCGCTACGGCGACCGGGATTCGCTCGGTCTCTTCCAGCAGCGGCCCTCGCAGGGCTGGGGCACCCCGGCGCAGATCATGGACCCGGTCTACTCGGCCGGGATCTTCTACGACCGCCTGGCGGAGGTGCCCGGGTACGCGGAGCTGCCGCTGACGGTGGCCGCGCAGAAGGTGCAGCGCAGCGGTTTCCCGGACGCCTACGCGAAGCACGAGCCGGACGCGGCGGTCCTGACGGCGGCGTTCGGGGCGGACGGCACACTGGCCTGTTCCGGCCCCGCGCCCGCGCCCGGCGACCCGGCGAGGGTGGCGGCGGAGCTCGCCCGCGTCTTCGGCGGGGAGCCGGCGGCGGGCGGCGACGCACCGGGGACGGCCTCCGGAACCCCGGACTCCCCGGCGGCCTCCGACGCCGTGGCCCCCGACGCCGCGCGGACCGGGGAGACCGAGCTGACGGTCCGGACGAAGCGGGGCGGCGGGCCGGCCGAGGTCCGCCGGGGCCGGGTGGCGGCGTCCTGGGCGGTGGCGCGGGCGCGGGAGCTGGGCATCGCCCGGGTCTCGTACGGGGAGTCGGGCTGGACCGGTGGCCAGGACTGGGGCCGGTGGCGGCGCGCGGACCGGGTGGTCGTCCCCGGTGAGGGCGGGCCGGGGACGCCGGAGCAGGGGTCCGGAGACGAGGTCCGGATCTTCGTCGCGCGCTGAGCCGGGCCGGGCGGTTCGGGCCGGGCCGGGCCGGGCCGACGGGTGGGACCGGCCGCGCGCACGTCCACGGCCGTGTCCACCTCCGCGTCCGAAACCCGCCGGGACGGCCGGGACCGGTGTGCGAACGGACGTACGGGGCGCCACCCGTGCGGGGGAGCCGCGAAGGCCCGCGCGGCGGTGTCCCGGAGGGCCGGAAGCCCTGGTCGGCGGGGATTCCATAGGCTTGTCACGGAAGCCGATGAAACGATGCGGCGCCGATCTTTTACCCACCGGCTCCGCAACTCCCCGGGCCCCGGGAGCGGTTGTACACGGCGTACTCAGCCGCTACCGCTTAGGAGCATCATGTCCCTCCCCCTGACCCGTCGGATCGCCCGTGCCGCGCTGCTCCTCGCAGCCGGGACCGCGCCCGTGGTCGGTGCGGCCGGCGTGGCCAGTGCCGCGGGCCTGGAGTCCGTACCGCAGCTCGGCACTCTCACCGCACCGATCACGGCGCCCGACACCGCCGGTGACCCCACCGCCGCCCTCACCGACACCGCGGCGCGGACCCTCCCGGCCGCCGGTCCCGCCGCCGACCTGACCGGTACCGCGAGCGGGCTGCTGGGCAAGGGCGGGCTGCCCACCGACACCCTGACCGGGTCGCAGTCCTCGCCGCTGGGCAGCCTCGGCGGCCTGCCGCTGGGCCGCTGACGCGCCACGGGAACGCCGAGGGGGCCGGGAGCACGAACTCCCGGCCCCCTCGGGCGTGCACGGGCCCTGCCGGGGGCCCCGTGGTCAGCCGAGGCGCTTGACCGCCGCCGCGACCCGTTCGTCGGTGGCCGTGAAGGCGACGCGTACGAAGCGGGCGCCCGCCTCGCCGTAGAAGTCGCCGGGGGCGACCAGGATGCCGAGTTCGGCGAGGTGGGCGACCGTGTCCCAGCAGGGCTCGTCCCGGGTCACCCACAGGTACAGGCTGGCCTCGCTGTGCTCGACCCGGAAGCCGTACGCCTCCAGCGCCGTGCGCAGCGCCTCGCGGCGGGCCGCGTACCGGGCGCGCTGCTCCCCGACGTGCGTGTCGTCGCCGAGCGCGGCCACCGTGGCGGCCTGGACCGGGGCGGGGGTCATCATGCCGCCGTGCTTGCGGATCTCCAGCAGCTCGCGCAGGACGTCCGCGTCACCGGCGATGAAGGCCGCCCGGTATCCGGCCAGGTTGGACCGCTTGGAGAGGGAGTGGACGGCGACGACGCCCTCGTAGGAGCCGCCGCAGACCTCGTCGTGGAGGACGGAGACGGGCTCGGCCTCCCAGCCCAGCTCCAGGTAGCACTCGTCGCTGAAGACGAGGATGCCGTGGGCGCGCGCCCAGGCCACGATCCGGGTCAGCTCCTCCTGGGGGAGGACCTCCCCGGTGGGGTTGGAGGGGGAGTTGAGCCACAGCAGCTTCACACCGGCCGGGTCGAGCGCGGTCGGGTCGTCGTAGACCACCGCCTGCGCGCCGCACAGCCGGGCGCCGACCTCGTACGTCGGGTAGGCGAGCCGGGGGTAGGCGACCTTGTCGCCGGGGCCGAGGCCCAGCTGGGTCGGGAGCCATGCCACGAGTTCCTTGGAGCCGACCACCGGCAGGACGTTGCGGTGTCCGGCGGCGCTCGCGCCGAGCCGTCCGCGCACCCAGCCCGTGATGGCGTCGCGCAGGGCGGCCGTGCCCCAGACCGTCGGGTAGCCCGGGGAGTCGGCGGCCCCGGCCAGGGCCCGCTGGATCAGCTCCGGCACCGGGTCCACGGGGGTGCCGACCGACAGGTCGACGATGCCGTCGGCGTGGGCCGCCGCCGTGGCCTTGTACGGCTCCAGCTTGTCCCAGGGGAAGGCGGGAAGACGGTCGGATACTGCGGCCACGGTGGTCTCTGCTCTCTCTGCGCACGGGACGGAGCGGTACGGGACGGGGCTCTACGGGACAGGACGGTACGGGACGAGGCGGTACGCGACGAGGCGGTACGGGAACGGCCGGCGCGGTGGCCGGGAAGGTCCGCCCGGGGCGGAAAACACCACGGTCCCGTGCGGCGGGGAGCCGGACGGGACCGTGGACGCCAGGACCTCTGCCCTCAGTGCTCGGGAGAGGGGTTGATACCGGCGGGGAGGGCCTCGATGAAGGGGTGGTCACGCTCGATCAGGCCGAGCTTGGACGCGCCGCCGGGCGAACCGAGCTCGTCGAAGAACTCCACGTTCGCCTTGTAGTAGTCCTTCCACTCCTCCGGGGTGTCGTCCTCGTAGAAGATGGCCTCGACCGGGCAGACCGGCTCACACGCACCACAGTCGACGCACTCGTCCGGGTGGATGTACAAGGACCTCTTGCCCTCGTAGATGCAGTCGACGGGGCACTCTTCGATGCATGCCTTGTCCTTGACGTCGACACAAGGCTCCGCGATGACGTAGGTCACGCTCTCGTTCCTCCTCGGTAGGGCTGTCCATATCGCGCGGGAGCGCGGCGTCGTCGATGCCCGCATCTAGTATCTCCGTTCCCGGGCACGATCCGAACAGGAGGGGCGGACAGAGCTGTGGAAATCACTGCCGGAGGGCTGCTGGAGGTCCGTATTACCCCAGCTGACGTGGGTAAACGAGTCTCTGTACGACGGGTGGAGGCTGGACTGAGCGGGGGCCCCCGGTTCACGGACACCGTGGGTGTGCTCACATCCTGGGACGACGGTGTGCTCCTGATCACAAGGAAAAACGGCCAGGCCGTCCGTATAGCGGAATCGACGCTGGTGGCGGGCAAGACGGTGCCCCCGGCGCCGGCCCGGCGGCGCGGTCCCGCGGCCTCCTTCGAGGAGCTCGCGCGGGTCTCGGCGCGCTCCTGGCAGCCGCTGGAGAGCGAGGCGTTGGGCGGGTGGACGCTGCGGGCGGCGGCCGGTTTCACCCGGCGGGCCAACTCCGTGCTGCCCCTCGGCGACCCGGGTCTCCCGCTGGACGATGCACTCGCGCGAGTGACCTCCTGGTATACGGAACGGGGACTTCCGGCCTACGTGCAGACCGCGACGGGCGCCGAGGGCACCCAGGAGCTGCTCTGCGCGGAGCTGGAACGGCGGGGCTGGGCGGCCGAGGTGTCGGCGCAGGTGCGGATCGGGGCGCTGGCCCCGGTGGCGGACGTGGACGCGCCCGAGGCGGAGGCGGTACGGCTGACCCGCACCCCGGACGAGGAGTGGCTCGGCCGGTACGGGAAGGTCACCGACCCGGCGCTGGCCCGGCGGATGCTGGTGGCGGGCCCCTCGGTGTGGTTCGCGGCGCTGCCCGGGGGCCGGGCCGTCGGGCGGTGCGTGGTGGACGGGCGGTGGGCCGGGTTCGCGGCGCTGGCGGTCGATCCCGCGCACCGGCGCGAGGGGCTGGCCACGGCGGTGATGGCGGCGCTGTCCCGGCGTGCGCTGGAGGAGGGCGCGTCGGCGGCGTGGCTCCAGGTGGAGACGGACAACCCGGGAGCGCTGGGCCTGTACGACGGGCTGGGCTTCGCGGCGCACCACACCTACCACCACTACCGGGCGGCGCGGTGAGCGCCGCCTCCCGCGAGGAGTTCGCCGCGCAGGCCCGGTCGGAGCGGCCGGACCTGGCGGCGCTGTGCCTGCTGCTGGCGGCCGAGGCCGATCCGGAGCTGGACGAACGGGGCAGGGACCGGGCCCAGATCGAGCTGGACCGGCTGGCCGGGATGCTGCCGTACGGGCGGCGCTCCGGGCGGGCCTGGGCCTCGGCGGTGACGGAACTGCTGGGCGGGCGGCTGGGGTTCCACGGCACCCCGGCGGATTACGACCGGCTCTCGTCCTCGCTCCTGCACGAGGTGCTGCGGCGCCGTCGGGGGCTGCCGATCCTGCTGTCGGTGGTCTGGATGGAGGTGGCCCGGCGGGCGGGGGCCCCGGTGTACGGGCTGGGGCTGCCGGGGCACTTCGTGGTCGGGTTCGGCGATCCGGAGGAGGGGGTGGTGACCGACCCGTTCGCGGGCGGCGCCTCGCCGGGCGCCGGGACGGCGGAGCCGGCGGCCGGGGACCGGACCCCGGCCCGGACGCTGGACGTCGTGCTGCGCGTGCTGAACAACGTCCGGGCGTGGGCGGCGACCCGTCCGGAGCAGTCGGCGGCGGCGCTGTGGGCGCTGGACCTGTCGCTGCTGCTGCCCTCGCACCCGGCGTCGCTGCGGTACGAGCGGGCGCGGCTGCTGGTGGAGCGGGGCAGCTTCACGCAGGGGGCGGTGGAGCTGGACGCGTACGCCGGGGTGGTGGACGCGGTGGACCCGGCCGCGGCGGCCCGTATCCGCGGCGAGGCGTCCTCGGCCCGCGCCCTGCTGAACTGACCCCGGCCCGGGGGCACTCGTCCCCGGGCGCCGCCCCCGGCCGGACACATGACGGAGCCCCTCCCCCGCCGACGGATGCGCGGGGAAGGGGCTCCGGCCGCGGTCACGGCACCGGTGGTGTCCGGGTGGCCCCGGGCGTCAGCTCGGGTTGCCCCGGATTCAGCTCGGGTTGCTCTGGATGACGACGGTCCGCTCGGCCGGGGTCTTGCCGCGCAGGGCCTTGCCGAGGGCGCCCGCGACGTCCTGCGGGGTGACGGCGGTCTTCTCGCCGGTGCCGCGGGTGATCAGGACGCCGTCGAAGGTGTTCCCGTAGACGGACTTGAGCGCGTCCAGGTCGTACTTCTCGACCAGGCGGCCGTCCACGACCTGCATGCTGAGGATGCGGGGCAGGGACCTGCTGCCGAACGGGATGGACGCCTTGGTGCCCGCCTTGACGGTGACGGTGGCGGACATCGCGGGCTCGGCGAACTCCTTCATGGCCCGGTCGAGTTCGGCCTGGCCCACCGTGGGCGCCTTGGTGGACACGGGCAGCTCGACGACGGCCGGCTTGCCGGTGGCGACCATGTCGCGGAACGCCTTGGTGACCTGGGCGGTGGAGCCCTCCACGTCGAGGGAGGGACCGGCCTTGCCGAGGACGGCGACGGCCTTGCCCGTGTCGAAGGTGATCGTGGACTCGGAGGCGGAACCGGCGCTCGCGGCGAGCTCCCGGAGGGCGACCTGGAGCTTCTCCTCGTCGACGGGGAGCACGGGGGCGGCGACGCGCTGCTGACCGAGGAGCGAGCCGATGACCGTGACCGGGTTGTAGTCGCTGCCCGCCGCGTTGCGGACGGTGGTCTGGCTGTCCAGGGTCAGCCCCGCCTTCTCCGGCTTCAGTTCGACCTGCTTGCCGGCGACGCTGAGCTGGAGCGGGGCGTCGAGGCGGGTCCCGAAGGCCGTCTGGAGCTTGGTGACGGCCTCGTCGCGGCTGCCGCTGATGTCGACGCCGAGGACGGTGGTGCCCTTGGGCACGTCGGAGTGGTTCAGGAGCAGCCCGGCGCCGTAGGCCACGGCCACGACGGTGACGGCGACGCCGCCGAGGAGGACCAGCTTGGAGCGGCCCTTCTTCGCGGGCTTGGCGGGCTTCACGGACGTGTACCCCTTGGCCCCCTTCGTCCCCTTGCCCTTGGCGGCGCCCTGCTTCGCGGGCGCGGGCGCGGGTCCGTCGGCCACCGGCACCACGGGCCGGGGCACGGGGGTCGGCACCGGGGCCGCGCCCGCCCGTGCGGGGGCCTGGGCGTCGACGGAACCGGGCCAGCCCGCCTGGGCGCCCTGGCCGTCGTAGACGGGGAAGGGCTGGGTGACGGGCCCGCCGTCGGCCTGGGGGGCGCCGTACGCCGGGAAGTCCTGGACGGGGGCGGGGCCGCCGTAACCGGGGTCGGGCGCCTGGGCGTAGCCGGGCGCGGGCGGCGGCGGTGCGTAGCCGGGCGCGGGTTCCGGGGCCGCGGCCTTGCGGGGGGCGAACCAGTTCGGCGGCGCCCCCTCCCCGGCGGCCGGGGCGGGCTCCGGCGCGGCTTCGATCCGGGTCGGCCGCGGCACGGGTACCGGCTCCGGCGCGTAGCCCCCGGCGGGTGCCTGCGGCGGCTCCGGCTCGGCGGCGGCGACCGGCTTGCGGACGACCACCGGGGGGATCGGCCGCGAACCCGGGATGTTGATCCGGATACGGGTTGTCAGGGTGGTCTCGGTCTTCGGCCCGTCGGATTCGGGCGTGGACGGCTTCGGGTTCACAGGGTTCTCCTCCGGGGCGGTCGCCGCGGCGTCCGTGGACGGGTACAGGCCGGTTCCGTACGGCGGTGTTCCCGAGGGGTAGGCGGCTCCGCCGTGCCCCTGGGGCCCGGAGGAAGGACTGTCGGTTTCACGACTCAAGGCAGGTTCTCCCGGTTGGCTCCGCCGCCCGTCATAGCGTGCGCGGGCAGCTCGGCGGCGCGTCCACCATACTGTCCGCCGCCCGTCCACGGCCGACCACCGGGAATCAGCGATTCCTGTTGTCTTCCGGCAAACCGCCGCCAACTGTCATCTGACAGGCCGTGCGTCATGCGCCTGACGGTCCGCCGGGCCGTGGAGCGTGGCGCTCATCACAGCGGCTACGGCTCCACCCAAAAGGTAGACATACACCCCGATTTCCGATGAACCAAGGAGGAAATCCCCCTCCGGGCGCGGTGTGCTGAGCAGGACGTACGAGAGGAACCAGCCCGCCGCCGGAGCACCGACGCCCAGGCCGGTCCCGAGGGCGGTCCGGCCCCCGAGGAAGAGTCCGAGGAGGGCCAGCAGCGCCAGCGCGAGGCCACCGGGGAACCACAGGTCCACCACCAGCCAGCCGGCCGCGCCGGTCAGTACGCCCGCCGCCAGCAGGCCCAGCGCGGCGGCGATCCGTCCCGGGGCCGGCGCGGCGCTCATGCCCGCACCCCCGCGAACAGGTCGCGCTCCCGCTCGCCCGCCGGGGCTCCCGGCGCGCCCGCGACCAGTTCGTAGTACTCGTGGGTGAACAGCGGCTGGACGAGGTCGTTGGAGAGGGCGAAGAAGGGCCCGTCCACGGCGATCTGGGTGACGTGGGCCCGCATGGCCGCCGCCTTCGCCGCCACGTGCTCCGGCGCGCCCCCGATCTCGGCGGTGATCTTCTCGTCGGGGACGACCCCGGGCAGGTCGCCCGGCGCGGCCACCCCCGGGAAGGGCGTCCGCGTACCGGCCGCGCGCAGCCGGGCGAAGCCCTCCTCGACCGCCGAGAGCGGCAGGCGGTTCCAGTAGATCTTCTCGACGGCGTGCGGCGCGCCGAGCTCCGGCCGGTACGGTGCCGACGCGGCCAGTTCGGCGGCGCGGGTGGCGACCCGGTGGGCCTGGATGTGGTCGGGGTGGCCGTAGCCGCCGTCCGGGTCGTAGGTGACGAGCACCTGCGGGCGCAGCTCCCGGACCACCTCCACCAGGTGCGCGGCGGCCTCGTCCACCTCGGCGGCCCAGAAGGCCCCGGGGCGGGTGTTCTGCGGGGCGCCCATCATCCCGGAGTCCCGGAACCGGCCGGGGCCGCCCAGGAACCGGTGGTCGGCGACGCCGAGTTCCGCCATGGCGGCGGTGAGCTCGGCGACCCGGTGGGCGCCGAGCGCGTCCTCGCGGTCGGCCGTCAGGTGGGCGAGCCCGGACGGGATGACCTCACCCTCCTCGCCGAGGGTGCAGGTCACCAGCGCGACATGGGCGCCCTCGGCCGCGTACTTGGCCATGGTGACGCCGTTGTTGATCGACTCGTCGTCCGGATGCGCGTGCACGAACAGCAGACGACGGGCGGGAAGACCGTTCATAGGGGCAAGCCTACGAGGTGGGCCCTCAGGTACTAGAACTTGAGGCCGCTGATCATGCTGGCCACGTTGGAGGTGAGCTGGCTGAGGGTCGGGGCGATCGTGGAGCTCGACAGGTAGAAGCCGAGCAGCACACAGACGACCGCGTGTCCCGCCTTCAGGCCCGACCTCCGGATCAGCAGGAAGACGACGATCGCCAGTAGCACCACGGCCGAGATCGAGAGTGCCACGGCGGTTCACCTCCACGTCGAGCGGACAACGGGTACGCAGATGCGTGCTCGGCGAGAGTCATACCCACCATGCGCTACGGATCATAACTATCCGTGCCAGCGCACCGATCGAAATCCGGCAGCACAGGGGGCGCACACCGCGCACGCGCGGGGGCACACGAGAGGGTGACCGGACACCCCGTACACCGTCCCGACGGGCCTCCGGCACCCGGATGGCCGTATTCCGCCAAGGCTGCACGGCGTAGATCTCGGGGCAGAAACGGTCAAGTCGCCCTCGCTCGGACCAGGTTGTCGGACCGGTGGGGCCTTCGGGGGCGCGTGCGCGGCGTGGCCGAAAATCATCGGTCCATGGGGGTGGGTTCCGCCGTTCTTCCAGTCCGGACCTGACGCAGTTCCCGGGCCGGGGCCCGTCCCGGCCGCCGGACCCGACGCTATCCGCCCGCCGCCGGCGGCTGCGGCGGGTCCTCGGGCAGTGGCTGCGGCGGGTCCGCGGCCGGTGCCGGCGGCGGGGCCTGGGACGGGAGCACCCGCTTCTCGGCCGCGAAGTGACAGGCCGAGGGATGTGCCGCCGGGCCCGAGGGGAAGACCTCCGGGACCGCCAGCAGCGGGACCTCCACGGTGCACCGCGCCTGCGCCTTCCAGCAGCGGGTGCGGAAGGAGCAGCCGGACGGCGGGTTGGCCGGGGAGGGGACGTCTCCGGTGAGGATGATCCGGTCCCGGTGGGCGCGCGCCTGCGGGTCCGGCACCGGGACCGCGGACAGCAGCGCCTGCGTGTACGGGTGCGTCGGGTGCTCGTAGATCTGGGTGTCGGTCCCGATCTCGACCATCTTGCCCAGGTACATCACCCCGACCCGGTCGGAGATGTGCCGGACGATCGACAGGTCGTGCGCGATGAAGACGTAGGAAAGGCTGAACTCGTCCTGGAGCCTGCCCATCAGGTTGATGACCTGGGCCTGCACCGACACGTCGAGCGCCGAGACCGGCTCGTCGGCGACGATGATCTCGGGCCGCAGGGCGAGACCGCGGGCGATGCCGATGCGCTGGCGCTGGCCGCCGGAGAACTGGTGCGGGTACCGGTTGATGTACTCCGGGTTGAGCCCGACGACGTCCAGGAGCTCCTGGACCTTGCGGCGCCGGTCGCCCTTGGGAGCCACCTCGGGGTGGATCTCGTACGGCTCACCGATGATGTCGCCGACCGTCATCCGCGGGTTCAGCGAGGTGTACGGGTCCTGGAACACCATCTGGATGTTGCGGCGGACCGCCTTGAGCGCCTTGCCGGAGAGCCGGGTGACGTCCTCGCCCTTGTAGGAGATCACGCCCGCCGTCGGCCGTTCCAGGTTGACGAGCATCTTCGCGACGGTGGACTTGCCGCAGCCGGACTCCCCGACGATGCCCAGGGTCTCCCCCGCGCACAGCCCGAAGGAGACCCCGTCGACCGCCTTGACCGCGCCGATCTGCCTCCGCAAGAGGATGCCCTGGGTGAGCGGGTAGTACTTGACCAGGTCCTTCACCTCAAGAATGGCCTCAGCCATGGAGGCACTCCTTCCAGAAGAAGCAGGCGCTGCGGCGGCCCTCGGCGACCGGGGCCAGCGGCGGGACCTCGGCCCGGCAGACCGCCTGGGCCATCGGACAGCGCGGGTTGAAGGCGCAGCCCGGCGGGATGTTCAGCAGGTTGGGCGGCAGGCCCTTGATCGCGTAGAGCTCCTGGCCCTTCTGGTCCAGGCGCGGGATCGAGTCCAGCAGACCCCGCGTGTACGGGTGCGCGGGCGCCCGGTAGATCGCGTGGACCGGGGCCTCCTCGACGATGCGGCCCGCGTACATCACCGCGATCTTGTCCGCGACGTCGGCGACGACCCCGAGGTCGTGGGTGATCAGGACGAGGCCCATGTTCAGCTCGCGCTGGAGCTCCGCGAGCAGGTCCATGACCTGGGCCTGGACGGTGACGTCGAGGGCCGTCGTCGGCTCGTCCGCGATGATCAGCGAGGGTTCCAGGGCCATCGCCATGGCGATCATGATGCGCTGGCGCATACCGCCCGAGAACTGGTGCGGGTAGTCCCCCACCCGCTCCTTCGCCGCCGGGATCTTCACCCGGTCCATCAGCTCGACGGCCCTGGCCCTGGAGTCCTTGCGGGACATCCCGCGGTGCACCTCGTACATCTCGCCGAGCTGGGCGCCCACGCTCAGGACGGGGTTCAGGGAGGAGAGCGCGTCCTGGAAGATCATGGCCATTCCGGCGCCGCGGATCTTCCGCCGCTCCTCCTCCTTCATCTTCAGCAGGTCGCGGCCCTTGAAGAGGATCTCGCCGCCCGTGATCCGGCCCGGCGGGGTGTCGAGGATGCCCATGACGGCCTGGGCGGTCACGGACTTGCCGGAGCCGGACTCGCCGAGCACGGCGAGGGTCTCGCCCTCGGCCACCGAGTAGTTGACGCCGTTGACCGCCTTCGCGACTCCGTCGCGCGTCGTGAATTCCACGTGCAGGTCGCGGACTTCGAGCAGCATGTGCGGGGCTCCTCAGCGCAGCTTGGGGTCGAGGGCGTCGCGCACCGCGTCGCCGAGCATGATGAAGGCGAGCACGGTCAGGCTCAGCGCGCCCGCCGGGTAGAGCAGCATGTGCGGGGCGTTGCGGATCTGCGAGGCCGCGTTGGAGATGTCGATGCCCCAGGAGACGGTGGGCGGGCGCAGGCCCACGCCGAGGAAGGACAGGGTGGCCTCCAGCGCGATGTAGGTGCCCAGGGCGATGGTGGCGACGACGATGACGGGCGCGACGGCGTTGGGCGCCACGTGCCGCAGCAGCATCCGGCTGTTGCCGGCGCCGAGGGCGCGGGCGGCCTGGACGTAGTCGTTCTGTTTGGCGGTGATCACCGAACCGCGGGCGATGCGGGCGATCTGCGGCCAGCCCAGGAGCACGATGAAGCCGACCACCGGCCAGACGGTGGTGCTGGTGACCACCGAGAGGAAGACCAGGCCGCCGAGGACGACGGGGATGCCGAAGAAGATGTCGGCGACCCGGGAGAGCAGCGCGTCGCTCCAGCCGCCGAAGAACCCGGCGAGCCCGCCGAGCGCGGAGCCGAGCAGGGCGGCGCCGAGGGTGGCGCAGATGCCGACGGTGATGGAGGCGCGGGCGCCGTGGACGGTACGGGTGTACACGTCGCAGCCCTGGGTGTCGTAGCCGAAGGGGTGGCCGGGGGCGGAGCCCTGCTGGGACTTGGAGAGGTCGCACCGGAGGGGGTCGCCGTCCGCGATGAGCTGGGGCCAGATCGCGATGACGACGAGGAAGAGGATCAGCAGCGAGGAGACCACGAAGACGGGGTTGCGGCGCAGCTGGTGCCAGGCGTCGGACCACAGGGAGCGGGCCTTGTCGGCGGGGGCGGGGGCTCCCGGGGCGGCGGGTCCGGGGGGCTGCTCCAGGCTCTCGGCCTCCTCCATGGCGAGATCCATGCCTCCGCCCTGGCCGGTCGGGGAGATCGCCTCGTGCGGGCCGGGTCCCACCGGGTCGTAGAGTTCCGGCCCCTCGAAACGCTCGGGACGCTCGGGACGCTCGGGCTCAGGCATAACGAATCCTCGGGTCCAGGACCGCGTAGAGCAGATCGACGAGCAGGTTCGCCAGCAGGAAGACGATGACGAGGATGGTCACGAAGCCGACCACCGTGGGGGCGTTGTTGCGCAGGATGCCCTGGTAGAGCTGGTAGCCCACGCCGTGGATGTTGAAGATCCGCTCGGTGACGATGGCGCCGCCCATCAGGGCGCCGATGTCGGTGCCGATGAAGGTGATCACGGGGATCAGCGAGTTGCGCAGCAGGTGGCGGGTGACGACCCGGTGGCGCGGCAGCCCCTTGGCGACGGCGGTGCGGACGTAGTCGGCCTTGACGTTCTCGGCGATCGAGGTCCGGGAGAGCCGGGTGACGTACGCGAGGGAGACCAGGGCGAGGACGATGCCGGGCAGGATCAGTTCGCTGAAGGGCGCGTCCGGGGAGACGGTGGGCCGGACCCAGCCCCATTTGACGCCGAAGAGGTACTGGAGCAGGTAGCCCGTCACGAAGGTGGGCACCGAGATGACGACGAGGGTCAGGACCAGCAGGCTCGTGTCCACGGCCTTGCCCCGGCGCAGGCCGCTGACGACGCCGAGGCTGATGCCGACGACGATCTCGATGAGGATCGCCACGATGGTCAGGCGCAGGGTGACGGGGAAGGCCGAGGCCATCAGCTCGGTGACCTTCTGGCCGTTGAAGGCGGTGCCGAAGTCGCCCTGGAAGATCTGGCCCATGTAGTGCAGGTACTGCTTCCACAGCGGCTGGTCGAGGTAGAGGTCCTTGCGGATGCGCGCGGCGGTGGCGGGGTCGGGGGCCTTGTCGCCGAAGAGGGCCGCGACGGGGTCGCCGAGCGCGTACACCATGAAGAAGATCAGGAAGGTGCTGCCGATGAACACCGGGATCATCTGGAGCAGCCGCCGGATCACATAACGTCCCATCAGACTCCCCTGGTACGTGCTGGGTTCCTGCGGTCCCGCGCGGGACCGGGCCGGACCGGACCGGCCGCGGCCCGTGGGCCCTCCGGCTCCGGGCGCGGGGCGCGGTCACGGAGCGCCGCGGGGCGGCGGTCGCCGTGGGGCCGCGGTCCGGCGGGGGCGGTCGCCCGGTTCAGCCGACCTTGATCTGGTTGTAGACCGGGACGCTGAACTGGTTGAGGGCCACGTCCGAGAGGCGCGCGGAGTGCCCGGCGCTGCCGTTCTGGTACCAGAGCGGGATCGCCGGCATCTGCTCGGCCAGGATCTTCTCGGCGTCCTGGAACGTGGCGATCGCCTTGGCGGGGTCGCTCTCCTGGTTGGCCTCGTCGACGAGCTTGTCGAAGTCCTTGTTGTCGAACTTGCCGTAGTTGGAGGAGGCGCCCGTGTAGTAGAGCGGCTCCAGGAAGTTCTGGATCAGCGGGTAATCGGCCTGCCAGCCCGAGCGGAAGGGGCCGGACATCTTGTAGGCGCTCAGCTGGTTCTTGAAGTCGGCGAAGGTGCCGATCGGGTTGACCGTGCAGACCGGGCCCTCGCCGATGGCGTTGTTGATGCTGTTGCAGACGGCGTCCATCCACTCGCGGTGCGAGCCGGTGTCCACGTTGGAGGTGAGCGTGACCTTGCCGCCGGGCAGGCCGCCGGCCTCCTGGATCATCTTCTTGGCCGCCACCGGGTCGAAGGCGCAGGCCTCGCCGCAGAGGGTGGCGCTGAAGCCGCCCTTGGCGCCGAGGGCCGGGGAGGTCCAGTCCTTGGCCGGGGTGCGGGTCTCCTGGAAGATCTGCTTGGTGATCTCGTCGCGGTTGATCGCCATGGACAGGCCCCGGCGGACCTTCTCCATGCCCTCCTTGCTCCACTGCGGGTCGTACAGCGGGAAGACGACGGTCTGGATGATCAGGGCCGGCTGGTTGATGTACCGGTCGCCGAGGTCGTCCTTGACGTTCTTGAGCTGCTGCGCCGGGATGTCGTCGACGAGGTCGAGGTTGCCGGAGATCAGGTCGGTGTAGGCGGTGTTGTTGTCGGTGTAGACCTTGAGGTCCACCCCGTTGTTCTGCGCCTTGTCCGTGCCCGGGTACCCGTCCCACGTGCGGAGCTTCATCCCGGTGCCCCGGGTGTAGGAGTCCACCGTGTACGGGCCGTTGCCGACCGGTTTGCCCAGCCAGGCGGCGTGGTCGGTGAAGAAGACCTTGGGGAGCGGGGAGAACGCCTGGTAGCCGAGGGTCTCGGGCCAGGTGGAGAACTTGGACTTCAGGGCCACGGTGAAGGTCTTGTCGTTCTTGACGACCAGCCCGGACATGGTCTTGGTCTTCGGCTCGCCCGACGTGGGGTGGACGTCGGCATAGCCGACGATGTCGGAGAAGAACGGCGCGTTGTTCTGTTTGTTGCGCACGTCCGCCGCGTAGTTCCAGGCGTCCACGAAGGAGTGGGCGGTGACCGGCTCGTCGTTGCTGAACTTCCAGCCGTCCTTGAGGGTGACCGTGAAGTGCTGGCTGTCGCTCGTCTCGATCTTCTCGGCGAGCATGTTGTCCGCCGCGCCGGTCTTGGGGTCGTACCGCTTCAGACCGCGGAAGAGCATGTCGAGGACCTTGCCGCCCTGGACCTCGTTGGTGTTGGCCGGCTCCAGCGGGTTCTGCGGGTCGCCCCACGAGGAGCTGACGACTCCCGCCGTACTGCCCCCGCCGCTGTCGCTCCCGCCGCCGCAGGCCGTCGCCGCGAGGGCGACGGCCGCCGCACATGCGGCCCACTGGGCACGGGTGGCTCCGCGCATGGGAGTGCCTCCTTGGTCACCGGACTCGCTTAGCGCCCAATGTCACCCCAGGTGAGGCCCCCCGCACGTGTGGTTGGACCGATTGCACCCCCGCGTCACCCGCCTGTCACCCCTGTGGGTGCAAAGCCAGCTGCCAGGTGTCCACCGCGTAGTGCAAGGCCATGCCGTGCGCCTCGTAGAGGGCGAGCGCCCCGGTCTCGTTGTGGGTGTCCACGCCGAGGCCCACGGTGTCCCGGCCGCGCGCCGCGTAGGCGGCGAAGGCGTGGCGCAGGAGGAAGCCGCCGATGCCCCGGCCGCGCAGTTCCTCCCGTACGCCGAGATGGCTGATCCAGCCCATGCTGGTGCGGTCGTCCCGGGTGAGGAGCACGCCGGCGTCGCCCTCGCCGGGCAGGCTCGCGATCCAGGTCAGGGACCAGTCGAGGCCGCGGCCGTCGATGTGGTCCAGCCAGGGCTCGTACGCGCGCTCCGCGTGGCCGAAGTGGGAGGCGAAGGCGTCCTGCACCAGGGCGTGGACGCGGCGGCGGTCGGCCTCGTCGGTCCCGCAGTGGCGCAGGACGAGCCCGGCGGGGGGCTCGTCGGGTGCCACGGCGGCGGCCGGGGAGAGGGCGCGGGTCATCACCTGGTAGCGGCGGACGGGGCGGTAGCCGCGGCCGGTGAGGAGGGCCAGGTCGAGGACGGGTTTCACGTTGAACTGGAGCCGTAACGTGCCGTCGGGCGCGGACGCCGCCATCCGGCGGGCCCGGTGCTCCATCCGCTCCAGCAGCCGCAGGGAAGCCTCGGGGTGGCCGGGCAGCACGTAGTGGTCGCCGTCGACGCGGCCGGGCCCGGAGTCGGCCCAGACCAGGGAGTAGGCGAGGAGCCGGCCGCCGCGGAAGGCGAGCCAGGAGTCGGTGGAGAGGTCGACGTCGGGGTGGTGGAGATCGGCCTCGACGGCGCCCAGGCCGGTCTCGGGGCGGCCGATCTCGATCATGTCGACGGCGTTGAGCAGGGCGCAGATGTCGGAGGCGTCGCCGGGCCCGGCGGGCCGGACGGTGAGGGTGTCGGTCATCGGGCCACTGTCGGCCGCGCGGGCGCGGGCCCGCAACCGGCTTTTCCGCACGGGCGTGTCCGGACCCCGCGCCCGGAACCCACTGCGGGGACCCGCCGCCGGGGCCGTGGCGCGGGTGGCCCGGCCCGGACGCGCCGGAGCGCCCGGGCCCGGATCGAGATCCGGTACCGGGCGCTCCGGGACCACGTACGACTGCGTACGACCGCGGCGGGTCAGACGGCCAGTACGGCCCGCTCCTCCGCGAAGTGGCACGACGATTCGTGCGCGGCGGGGGTGTCCTGGCCCTTGAACCGCTCCGGGATCGCCAGCAGCGGCTCCTCGGTGGAGCACTTGTCCTGGACCTTCCAGCAGCGGGTGCGGAAGCGGCAGCCCGACGGCGGGTTGGCCGGGGAGGGGACGTCTCCGGTGAGGATGATCCGGTCCCGGTGGGCGCGCGCCTGCGGGTCCGGCACCGGCACGGCCGACAGCAGCGCCTGCGTGTACGGGTGCGTCGGGTGCTCGTAGATCTCGGTGTCCGTACCGATCTCGGCCATCTTGCCGAGGTACATGACGCCCACGCGGTCCGAGATGTGCCGGACGATCGACAGGTCGTGCGCGATGAAGAGGTAGGAGAGGTTGAACTCGTCCTGGAGCTTGCCCATCAGGTTGATGACCTGGGCCTGCACCGACACGTCGAGCGCGGAGACCGGCTCGTCGCAGATGATGATCTCCGGGTTGAGCGCGAGGCCGCGGGCGATGCCGATGCGCTGGCGCTGGCCGCCGGAGAACTGGTGCGGGTACCGGTTGATGTACTCCGGGTTCAGGCCCACCACGTCCAGGAGCTCCTGGACCTTGCGGCGCCGGTCGCCCTTGGGAGCCACCTCGGGATGGATCTCGTACGGCTCACCGATGATGTCGCCGACCGTCATGCGCGGGTTCAGCGAGGTGTACGGGTCCTGGAACACCATCTGGATGTTGCGGCGGACGGCGCCCAGGGCGCGGCCGGACAGCTTGGTGATGTCCTGGCCCTTGTAGAAGACCTCGCCGGCGGTGGCCTTCTCCAGGCTCATCAGCAGCTTGGCGACGGTGGACTTGCCACAGCCGGACTCGCCGACGATGCCCAGGGTCTCGCCCCGGTAGAGGTCGAAGGAGATCCCGTCGACCGCCTTGACCGCACCGACCTGCTTCTTGAACAGGATGCCCTGGGTCAGCGGGAAGTGCTTGACCAGGTTGCGGACCTGGAGGATCGGCTCGCGCGTGGTGGGCTCAGCCATGGATCTGCTCCTTCCAGAAGTGGCAGGCGCTGCCGCGGCCGGCCAGCTCGGTGCCGTCCTGCTCGGTCACCGGCTGCAGTACCGGAATGTCGGTACGGCAGATGTCCTGCACCTTGGGGCAGCGCGGGCTGAAGGCGCAGCCGGGTGCCAGGTTCAGCAGGTTGGGCGGCAGGCCCTTGATCGCGTAGAGCTCCTGGCCCTTCTGGTCCAGGCGCGGGATCGAGTCCAGCAGGCCGCGCGTGTACGGGTGCGCGGGGCGGCTGTAGATCTCGTGGACGGGGGCGGTCTCGACGATCCGGCCGCCGTACATGACGGCGATCTTGTCCGCGACGTCGGCGACGACGCCGAGGTCGTGGGTGATCAGGATGAGGCCCATGTTCAGCTCGCTCTGGAGCTCCGCGAGCAGGTCCATGACCTGGGCCTGGACGGTGACGTCGAGGGCCGTGGTGGGCTCGTCCGCGATGATCAGGTCGGGCTCCAGCGCGATCGCCATGGCGATCATGATGCGCTGGCGCATACCGCCCGAGAAGTGGTGCGGGTAGTCCCCCACCCGCTCCTTCGCCGCCGGGATCTTCACCCGGTCCATCAGCTCGATGGCCTTGAGCCGGGCTTCCTTCTTCGTGGCGCCCTGGTGGACACGGAACATCTCGCCGAGCTGGTAGCCGACGGAGAGGACCGGGTTCAGGGAGGAGAGCGCGTCCTGGAAGATCATGGCGATCTTCCGGCCGCGGAGCTGGCGGCGCTCCTCGAAGCTCATCTTCAGCATGTCCTGGCCGCGGAAGAGGATCTCGCCCTGCGGGATCTTGCCCGGGGGCATGTCCAGGATGCCCATGATGGCCTGCGCCGTCACGGACTTGCCGGAGCCGGACTCGCCGAGGACGGCGAGGGTCTCGCCGGCGCTCACGCTGTAGTTGACGCCGTTGACGGCCTTGGCCACGCCGTCCCGGGTGTGGAACTCCACGTGCAGGTCGCGCACCTCAAGGAGCGGAGTCTGCGTCTCCCCGTCACGCGGGGAGGGGGTGCTGCTGGTCTTGTCTACGGTGATCATGTACGCCCTCCTCAGCGCAGCTTCGGGTCGAGGGCGTTGCGGACCGCTTCGCCGAGCATGATGAAGGCGAGGACGGTGATGCTGAGCATGATCGAGGGGTAGAACAGGATGTGTTCGGCCACCCGGATCTGCGAGGCACCGGCGGAGATGTCCACGCCCCACGAGATGGTCGGGGACGCGAGGCCCAGACCGAGGTAGGACAGGGTCGCCTCGGCGGCGATGTAGCCACCGAGGGCGATCGTCGCGACAACGATCACCGGCGCCATGGCGTTCGGGAGGATGTGCCGGAGCAGGATGCGGGGGGTCCCGGCGCCCAGCGCCTTCGCGGCGTGCACGTAGTCGGCCTGCTTGACCGTGATGACCGCGCCGCGCATGACGCGGGTGATCTGGGTCCAGCCGAGGAAGGCCAAGGCGAAGACGACGGTCCACACGGTGCGGGAGACGAACGCCTGCAGGATGACCATCGCGCCGAGCAGGAAGGGGACGCCGAAGAAGATGTCGGTGATGCGCGAGATGATCGCGTCCGTCTTGCCCCCGAAGTAACCGGCGATCATGCCGGTGAAGGAGCCGACGGCGGTCACGAGCAGCGTGACGCAGACGGAGACGATGATCGAGGCACGGGTGCCGTAGATCAGACGCGCGTAGACGCTGCGGCCCTGGCCGTCGTAACCGAGCCAGCCGGGGGTGCCGATGGCACCCAGCTCGGGCTTGGCGAGGAAGTGGTTGACCAGGTCGCCCCTGGTGGGGTCGGCGCTGGTGAACAGGGACGGGACGGTGGCGACCAGCAGCAGGAAGAAGATCAGCACCGACGACACGAGGAAGTACGGGTTGCGGCGCAGGTCCGCCCACGCGTCGCCCCACAGACTGCGGGCCTTCTCGGTCGGCTGCGCGCCCACGGGGGCGGCGGGCGACGGAGCGGCCTCGGCCTTCGCGGGGTCGGTCTTGGTCATGTCAGGCATATCGGATCCTCGGGTCCAGGACCGCGTAGAGCAGATCGACGAGCAGGCTGGCGGCGAGGTAGATGACCACCAGGACGGTGACGACACCGACGACGGTCAGGCCCTCGCGGCGGAGGAGTGATTCGTAGATCAGGCCACCGACGCCCTTGACGTTGAAGATTCCCTCGGTGACGACGGCGCCGCCCATGAGGGCGCCGATGTCGGTGCCCAGGAAGGTGACCACGGGGATCATCGAGTTGCGCATCAGGTGCACACCGATGACGCGACGCTTCGGGAGGCCCTTGGCGACGGCCGTGCGCACGTAGTCGGCGCGCAGGTTCTCCGCCATGGAGGCACGGGTCAGACGGGCCACGTAGGCGAGCGACAGCGAGCCCAGTACCAGGGCCGGCGCGATGAGCTCCGCCCAGGTCTCGGCGTTGCTGACGTTGGGCGCGATCCAGCCGAGCTGGAAGGCGAACACCGTCTTGACGATGAAGCCGAGGACGAAGACCGGGACCGAGATGATCAGCAGCGTCAGGATCAGGATCAGGTTGTCCACGAGCTTGCCGGCCTTGAGGCCGGCGACGATGCCGAGGCTGAGACCGAGCACGATCTCGATGGCGAACGCGAGCAGGGCCAGCCGGAGCGTGACCGGGAACGCGCTGCCGAGAACATCGGTGATCTCACGTCCACTGCGGATCTGCTGCCCGAAGTCGAAGTGGAACAGGATGTTCGAGATGTAGTTCCAGTACTGCTGAAGGATCGGCAGGTCCAGACCGTGCTCACGGCGGAGTGCCGCCAGTGTCGCAGGGTCGGCGCCCTTGTCCCCGAAAAGTCCGGCCACGGGATCGCCGGGCAGGCTGTACACCATCATGAAGATGAGCAGGGTCGTCCCGAAGAAGACCGGGATCATCTGGAGCAGTCGTCGTACGACATAGCGCCCCATCATGCCTCCGTAGAAGATGCGGCAGGCGCAGCCGGACGGGCCCCTTCGCCACGCACGTGCGTGACAACGTCACTACGTGGCGAAAGGGCCCCCCGGGCGCTGCGTATAGGCCCGGATGTGGGCCGGCTCCCCGCCGGCCCACATCCGTCGAACAGAATGACGCTGCGGGACTTACTTCTTGACCTCGACCCCTTCGATGATCGGGTCGCCGTCCTGGGCGTACTTCACGTTCTGGACCTTCTCCGAGTAGCCCGCGTTGACCTTGTAGTACCAGAGCGGGATCGACGGCATGTAGTTGACCAGGTCCTTCTCGACGGCCTGGTACGCCTTCACGGACTCGTCCAGGGTCGGCGCGGCGTCGGCCGCGGCGATCTTGGCGTCGAGATCCGCGTTGGAGAAGCCACCCTGGTTGCCCGAGGAGGTCGTACCGAACAGGTCGCGGACGAAGTTGGAGTTGACCGGGTAGTCGAGGACCCAGCCGGACCGGTAGATCGACTTGACCTGCTTGGCCTTGCGGGCCTGGAGGTCCGCCTGGAAGTCGGGCTTGGCGTCACCGGTGCACTTCACACCGGTCGACGTGGTGATGCTGTTGCAGACAGCCTCGACCCACTCCTTGTGGCCGCCGTCCGAGTTGAACTGGATCGTGATCTCGTTGTTCGGAACGCCGCCACCTTCCTCGATCCGCTGCTTGGCCTTGGCGGGGTCGAACTTGGTGACCTCGCCGGCCGCGTCCGGGGTGTACCCGAGAACGCCCTTGGCGACCCAGCCGGTGGCGGGCTCACGGGTGCCCTGGAGCACGGTCTTGGTGATGGTGTCGCGGTCGATCCCCATCGACAGGCCCTGGATGACCCTCGGGTCGACCGGCTTCGGGGTCTTCCACTGGTCGGCGTAGAACGCGATGGCCAGGGTCTGGACGGCGGAGTACGCCTGGTCCACGGCGCGGTCACCGAGGTCGGCGCGGTAGACCGGGAGGTCCTTCGGGCCGATGGTGCGCAGGACGTCGACGTTGCCGGACTTCAGGTCCTCGTAGGCGGTCTCGACGGTGGTGTAGTTCTTGAAGATCACACCACCGTTCTTCGCCTTGTCGGCACCCTTGTAGTCGTCGAAGCGCAGGATCTTGATCTGCTTCTTGTGCTCCCACGAGTCGAACTTGTAGGGGCCGTTGCCGACCGGCTTCTCGCCGGCGGCCTTCGGGTCCTTGTAGAACGCCTCGGGCAGCGGGGAGAAGACCTCGTAGCCGAGCTTGTGCGCGAAGTACGGGATCGCGGTGGCGAGCTCGATGGTGAAGGTGTTCTCGTCGACGACCTTCAGGCCCTCCATGGTCTCACCGGTGGGCTTGGCGTCCTTGCCCTCCGGGTGGACGACCTCGAAGCCCTTGACGTCGGCGAACCAGGACGCGTTGCCCTGCTTGTTGTTGGTGTTCGCGGCCCAGTTCCACGCCTTGACGTAGGACTCGGCGGTCACCTTGGTGCCGTCGTGGAAGGTCCAGCCCGGCTTGAGCTTGACGGTCCAGAGCTTGCTGTCCTTGGACTCGACCGACTCGGCGTTGACCATGGTCAGCTTGCCGTCGGCGTCGTAGTCGACGAGCTGCGAGAAGAGCCCGGACATGACGATGGAGCCGTTGGACTCCATGGTGTCGGCCGGGTGCAGGAGCTTCTCCGGCTCGCCCACCTCGATCGAGAAGATGCCGTTCGGGTCAACCTCACCCTTGGCGGTGTCGCCGGTGGCGCCACCGCCACAGGCGGTCGCTGCCAGGGCGACGACAATCGCGCCCACTACCCACTTGGCGCTCTTGGCACCGCGCATGGGTTTCCTCCTCATGAGTCCACTGTCTGATGTGAAGGGCACGGGTGGTTTCGCCGACACCCCTGACGGCGATGGGACCTGTGCCCCGAGTGTGCTCGTGAGTCGGCGCTCCCCACAGCGCTTGACCCATTGACCCGAGCTCAATGGAGCCATCCTCGGCGACGCGTTGACCGTAAACCACACTTAAGTGGTCTCGTTTTCACAACATCACCGTATGACCAAAACCCGAAATCCGGACAAACGGATAGGAGACAGACACGTGCGAAACGGACTGTTAGCTCATCTTCCGGAGCGTCACGACCGGTATCCGGACACTTGAACGAAACAATCTGGTTGACGGACACCAAACAGCCCCTCCCGTCACGGGCTCCGTGACAAGAGGGGCTGCTGTGGTTCTGCGGTGTTTCAGCCATCGCCCCGACGCCGCCCGGTGAGGGGCGGAGGCGGGGGCGGGGGCAACGGCAGGGGGACTACTTGGCAGACTTGGCGCGCGACGCGGTGCGCGAGCGGTCCTTCTGGTCCAGGACGACCTTGCGGATGCGCACGGCCTCCGGGGTCACCTCGACGCACTCGTCGTCGCGGCAGAACTCCAGGGACTGCTCCAGGGAGAGCTTGCGCGGCGGCACCACGTTCTCGGTGTTGTCCGCCGAAGCCGCACGCATGTTGGTGAGCTTCTTCTCCTTGGTGATGTTCACGTCCATGTCGTCGGAGCGCGAGTTCTCACCGACGATCATGCCCTCGTACACCTCGGTGCCCGGGTCCGTGAACAGGACACCGCGCTCCTGGAGGTTGATCATCGCGAACGGCGTGACCGAACCGGAGCGGTCGGCGACCAGCGAACCGTTGTTACGGGTCACCAGCGGGCCGAACCACGGCTCGTGGCCCTCGTGGATGGAGTGGGCGATACCGGTACCGCGCGTGCCCGTCAGGAACTCCGTACGGAAGCCGATGAGACCGCGCGACGGGACGACGAACTCCATGCGGACCCAGCCGGAGCCGTGGTTCGACATGTTGTCCATGCGGCCCTTGCGGACGCCCATGAGCTGCGTGACCGCGCCCATGTGCTCCTCGGGGACGTCGATGGTCATGCGCTCGACCGGCTCGTGCACCTTGCCGTCGATCTCCTGCGTGACCACCTGCGGCTTGCCGATGGTCAGCTCGAAGCCCTCGCGGCGCATCTGCTCGACCAGGATGGCGAGCGCCAGCTCACCACGGCCCTGGACCTCCCAGGCGTCCGGGCGCTCGGTCTCCAGGACGCGGAGCGAGACGTTGCCGACCAGCTCGCGTTCGAGGCGGTCCTTGACCTGGCGGGCGGTGACCTTGCGGTCCTTGACCGCGGACTTGGCCTCCGCGCCCTTGCCGCTGCCGCCGCGGCCGACCATCGGGGAGGTGTTCGTACCGATGGTCATGGAGATGGCCGGCTCGTCCACCGAGATCAGCGGGAGCGCGATCGGGTTCTCCGGGTCGGCCAGGGTCTCGCCGATCATGATGTCCGGGATACCGGCGACGGCACAGATGTCACCGGGGCCGGCGACCTCGGCCGGCTTGCGGGTGAGCGCCTCGGTCATCATCAGCTCGGTGATGCGGACGTTCGACATGGTGCCGTCACGCTTGATCCACGCGACGGTCTGGCCCTTGCGCAGCTCGCCCTGCTCGACGCGCAGGAGCGCGATGCGGCCGAGGAAGTTGTCGGCGTCCAGGTTGGTGACGTGGGCCTGGAGGGGGGCCTCCTCGTCGTACACCGGGGCGGGGACGTGCTCCAGGATGGTGGAGAAGAACGGCTCCAGGCTGTCGCTGTCCGGGGGGACGGTGCCGTCCTCCGGCTTGGTCAGCGAGGCCACGCCGTCACGGCCGCAGGCGTAGACGATCGGGAACTCGATCTGGTCCTCGTCCGCGTCCAGGTCCAGGAAGAGGTCGTACGTCTCGTTGACGACCTCGTCGATCCGGGAGTCCGGGCGGTCGGTCTTGTTGATGCAGAGGATGACCGGCATCTTCGCCTGCAGCGCCTTGCGCAGGACGAAACGGGTCTGGGGCAGCGGACCCTCGGAGGCGTCCACCAGCAGGACGACGGCGTCCACCATCGACAGACCGCGCTCGACCTCACCACCGAAGTCGGCGTGGCCGGGGGTGTCGATGATGTTGATCGTGATGGGCGCCCCGCCGTCCTTGGGGTGGTACTTCACCGCCGTGTTCTTGGCGAGGATCGTGATGCCCTTCTCACGCTCCAGGTCGTTCGAGTCCATCATGCGGTCGTCGAGGTGCTGGTGGGCGGCGAAGGCACCGGCCTGCTTGAGCATGGCATCGACGATGGTCGTCTTGCCATGGTCGACGTGGGCGACGATGGCGACGTTACGGATGTCGTGGCGCGTGGGCACTTCGGCGCTTCTCCCGGGATCGTGGATGGCGTCGCGTACGGCCTGGCACGCGCGCCTCGACCGGGCTGAAAACCTGCCACGGCCTTACCCCATCGTACGTCGCGTGGCGGGAACTGCCCGCCGGGGGGCTGTCAAGAGGCCGTCAGGCTGATGGAGGGCCGCGTCGGGGGTGGGGAACGACGGCCGTTCGCACTGCCGGTATTCCTGCGGGTCAACGGGTATCCACGACCTTGCCCGCCGGAGCTCCGGCGGGCAAGGGACTTGAGTCACATCTGAGGTTCTGGGCCTACGGGCCCCCTCGGGCGGGACCGGGCCCCCGGGGCGGGCGGTCCGGGCGGTGACCGGCCGGGGCCACCGGCGGGGGTCGCCGCCGGTGGCCGTACCGGTGGCCCCGGGGGTCGCGGCGGTGGCCGGGCCGGGGTCAGCCCTTCTTGCCGTCCTTCTTCGCGTCCTTGGCGGTCGGCGGCTTCTTCCAGCCGATGTCCTGGTAGCGGGGGGCGCCGAGGCCGAAGGCGCCCGCGTTGGCCAGGCCCGGCTTGGCGGCCACCAGCTCGGGGCGCTGGTAGAGGGGGACGGACCCGGCGGCGGCCCAGATCCGGGCGTCCGCCTTGCGGATCAGCTCGCGGGACTTCGCGTCGTCCAGTTCCCCGGCGGCCTGGTCGAAGAGCTGGTCGATGTGGTCGGTGCCGACCCGGGTGTAGTTCTGTTCGACGAGGAGCGAGCCGTCGGCGGCCGGTTCCGGCTTGACGAAGATGGGCCGGCCGTCGGTGGCCGGGTAGGCGGTCGCGGGCCAGGAGTAGAGGGCCAGGTCGTACTGGCCCGAGGCGATGTGGTCCTTGAAGAAGCTCTCGTCGGCCACCTTGGTCACCTGGGTGGCCACGCCGATCTTCTGGAGCATCTGCGTGATCCGCTCGCCGACCGCGCGCAGGGACTCCGAGCCGGGGCCCGACGGGAGGACGAAGCGGAGGGTGAGCGCCTTGCCGTCCTTGGCCAGCATGGCGCCGGAGGTCCGGCCCGCCTGCTTGGCCGGGGCCTGGGACGCCTTGGCGGGGCCGGCCGCGTCGCCGTCGCGGGCCGGGAGGCCCTTGCCGTCGGCGGTGGTCGCGGCGGCGCCGGTCGCGGTACGGGCCGGCGCCTGCGCCGGTGCGGCGGCTCCGGCCTCCCCGGTGGCGGGCTCGGTGGCGGCCCCGGACCCGGTCTCCCCCGCCTCGGCGGCTGCCTCGGCGGCGCGGGCGGCGGCCTGGACCCGGGCCGCCCTGGTCGCCACGGCGGCCTGGGCGAGGAGCGCGGTCCGCTGCCCGGCGGCGAGCGGGGCCGGTGCCAGCACCGGGGAGAGACGGTTCTGCGCGGCGGTGCCGAGGGCGGGCCCGCCCTCGGCGGCGGGCGCGGCGGGCTTTGCGGGCGCGGCGGCGCGCGCGGGCTCCCCCGGCCCGGCGGGCTCCGGAGGCTCGGCCTCACCCGGCTCACCGACCTCACCGGGCTCGGCGGGCTCGGCCTCACCGGGCTCCCCGGGCCCGGCAGGCTCGGCGGGCCCCGGGGGCACGGCAGGCGCGGCGGGCCCCGGGGGCACGGCAGGCGCGGCGGGCCCCGGGGGCACGGCAGGCGCGGCGGGTGTGGCCGGCACCGTCGGCGCGGGGACCGCGGGCCCGTCGCCGCCGCCGTTCTTGCCGTCCTGGCCCACGATGTAGAGGCCGTCGTTGCCGGTGCCCGGCCCCGACGGGGTCTTCCCGTCGTCCTCCTCGCCCTCCGGGCCCGCCTTGGCCGGCGGGGGCACGGTCAGCTTGCCGCCCCGGTGCCAGCCCGCGTCCGCGAGCAGCGCCTGCGCCGCCCGGGTGTCCAGGCCGCCGAGGGCGTCGCTGTTGTCCGTGTACGCCTGCTGCCCGGCCAGCGCCAGGTGGCTGCCGACCGGCTTCGCGGGCAGGCCCAGGGGCTTCAGGACGATCTCGGCCAGTTCCTTGCGGTCCAGGGCGCGGGCCAGGGCCCGGCGGACCCGCTCGTCGGTCAGCGGGCCGGAGCTGCCGTTGAACGCCAGCTGCGTGTAGACCGGCTCCAGGGACTTGCGCACGGCGAAGCTCCGCAGGGCCCGCTGCTCGGCGGCGTACCGCTTGACCGCCTCCGCGTTCTTCTCCCGGGTCTCGCGTTCCTCCTCGGCGCTGCCCTCGTCCGCGCCGAAGGCGATCGCCCACGAGAGCGTGGCCTGGGCGGGTGTCACCGAGGCGCCGGGGCCGTGGGCCGGGGAGCCGCCCGCCGCGCCGCCCTGGGGCGCGGCGTCCCGGTGGGCCAGCGCGATCCGGTCCACGCCGGTGCGGTCGACCTCCCCGAGGTCGATCCTGCCCGCGGCCAGCGCGGCAGGGCGCTGGGCCCTGGGCACGGCGGTCAGGACCAGCGAGTTCAGCTTGGCCGGCGGGCCCCACCAGCGCGGGTTGCGGGTCAGGGAGACCGTCCCGGCCGTCTTGTCGACCGGGCCGAGGGAGAAGGGCCCGGCGGTGACCTTCAGTCCGCTGCGGGCCCCCTCGTTGAAGGCGTCCGGGGTGCCGGTGACCTGCTTGGGGTAGAGCGGGGTGAACAGGGAGCGCCAGTCGGTGTACGGCTTGGCGAAGGTGACCTTGACCTCCAGGTCGGTCTTGCCGCGCTCGATCTTCTCGATCCGTTCGTAGCCCGCGTTGCGCGCCGTCCAGTACGCCGTGTTCTTGCCGTTCAGGGCCCGCCACTGGGAGAGGAAGTCGGCGGCGCCGATCTCCCGGCCGTCGCTCCACACCGCCTGCTGGTTCAGCTTGTACAGGACGACCTGCTTGGGCTGCCGCTCGACGATCTCGGCCTTCTCCAGGTAGTCCGGGTTGGCCACGGGCCGCCCCTTGGCGTCCAGGACGAAGAGCTGTGGCAGCACCGCCCCGGTGATCCGGGCGGTGGCGCCGTCCGCGTCGGCCTGGAAGGTGTTCAGGGTCTCCGGGAGGGCGTCCACGGCCCAGCGGAGCACCCCTCCGTCGGCGACCTTGTCGCGGGTCGTGGTGGCGATGTCCGGCCCCGCGACGGCCGGGCCGCCCTCGTCATCACCCGCGCCGCAGCCCGTGAGCAGCGGCAGTGCGAGGACTCCCGAGGTCAGGAGCGCCAAGGACCTGCGCCTTCTCTGGGACATGGGTGGTACCTCCGGGACGGGACGACGTGGGCGTGTTCGATCACGTTTGGCGGTATATGGAGCTGATCACACCGGTTACCGGGTCCCACTGAAAGCGACCGCCCGCCGGAGCCTTCGCAGCGGCCCCGCGCCACGCCGCGAACCCCACTCGTGCGGACCAATACGGTTTGCGCCCCGCGCCGGAAGAAGGCCGGAAAGGACCGGGGAGGAAGGCCGGAGTGGCCGGGGAGACGGCCGGGAACGGCGCACGGTTTCGGCCCGCGCGCCCGCAATCGCCGCACGTCCCTTCACAACGGGGGACGGGAGGCGCGACACTCTCAGGCGCACAGGAACGTTGCCACCGCACCCCTGCGGAAGTGAGGACACGTCATGTCCTTGTACGACGATCTGAGCGCGGTACGGCGCAGCCTGGACGAGCTGACCCGCACGGTCGAGCGGCTGGAGCGGCGGGCCGCCCGGCGCAGACCGGCCCAGGAGACGGACCCGTCGCGGATGGTGCCGGTCCCCGACACCCCGTACGACAGCACGCTGTGGACGGACTCCGACGACGAGGGCCTCGGCTCCCGGGGCCGCCGCGCCCCCTGACGACCGGCCCCCGCCCCCTCGGCCACCCCGTCCCACGCCCGGCCGTACCCCGGCCGGGCCCTGTGCCGCCCCTCCCACTCCCCCCGGAGTCCCCTTTGGCCACAGGCACGGAACCATCCCAGCAGCGGCCCACGGGCGTCCACGGCGCCTCCCGGGCGGCGATCGCGGCCCGGCACCTGCGGACCGACCGGTGGTGGCTCTCGCCCGCCGGCACCGCGGCCGGGCTGCTCGCCTTCGTCGTCTACTCGACCTGGCGGGCCTTCGCCGACACCTTCTACTACGCCGCCCCGTACGTCTCCCCGTTCTACTCCCCGTGCCTGGCGCAGCGCTGCCAGGAGATGCGCGGCGGCCCCAACTGGGCGCTCTTCGGGGAGTGGTGGGGCCTCTCCCCCGCCCTGCTGATCCTGGTCTTCCCGCTCGGTTTCCGGCTGACCTGCTACTACTACCGCAAGGCGTACTACCGGGGCTTCTGGGCCTCGCCACCCGCCTGCGCCGTCGCCGAGCCGCACTCCCGGTACACCGGCGAGACCCGCTTCCCGCTGGTCCTGCAGAACCTGCACCGGTACTTCTTCTACGCGGCGGTCCCGGTCGCGGGCATCCTCACGTACGACACCGTGCTGGCCTTCCGCGACGCGCACTACGCCTGGGGCCACATGGGCCTGGGCACCGTGCTGTTCCTCGCCAACTCCGTGCTGATCTGGGCCTACACCCTGTCCTGCCACTCCTGCCGGCACGTCATGGGCGGCCGGCTCCGGCACTTCTCCCGGCATCCGGTGCGCTACCGGCTGTGGGGCTGGGTCACCCGCCTCAACTCCCGTCACATGCAGCTCGCCTGGGCCTCCCTGGTCAGTGTCGCCGTGTGCGACTTCTACGTGTACCTGCTGGCCAGCGGCGCCTTCACCGACCCGAGGATCTTCTGACATGGCTCAAGTCGACCGGCAGCAGTGGGACGTGGTCGTGGTCGGGGCGGGTGGCGCCGGGCTGCGGGCCGCGATCGAGGCCCGCGAGCGGGGCGCCCGTACGGCCGTGATCTGCAAGTCCCTCTTCGGCAAGGCCCACACGGTGATGGCCGAGGGCGGGATCGCCGCCTCCCTGGGCAACGTCAACGGGCGCGACGACTGGCGGGTGCACTTCCGCGACACCATGCGCGGCGGCAAGTTCCTCAACCAGTGGCGGATGGCCGAGCTGCACGCCAAGGAGGCCCCGGACCGGGTCTGGGAGCTGGAGAGCTGGGGCGCGCTCTTCGACCGCACCCCGGACGGGCGGATCTCGCAGCGCAACTTCGGCGGCCACGAGTACCCGCGCCTCGCCCACGTCGGCGACCGCACCGGCCTGGAGCTGATCCGCACCCTCCAGCAGCGGGTCGTCGCCCTCCAGCAGGAGGACTTCCGGGAGCACGGGGAGTACGAGGCCCGGCTGAAGGTCTTCCAGGAGTGCACGGTCACCAGGGTCATGAAGGACGGCGACCGGGTCTCGGGCACCTTCTGCTACGCCCGCGAGTCCGGGCGGTTCTTCGTGCTGGAGGCCCCGGCGGTGGTGCTGGCCACGGGCGGGATCGGCAAGTCCTTCAGGACGACCTCGAACTCCTGGGAGTACACGGGCGACGGCCACGCGCTGGCGCTGCTCGCGGGCGCGCCCCTGGTGAACATGGAGTTCGTGCAGTTCCACCCGACCGGCATGGTCTGGCCGCCCTCGGTCAAGGGCATCCTCGTCACCGAGTCGGTGCGCGGTGACGGCGGGGTGCTGCGCAACAGCGAGGGCGAGCGGTTCATGTTCGACTACGTCCCGGACGTCTTCAAGGAGAAGTACGCCGAGTCGGAGGCGGAGGGCGACCGCTGGTACGAGGACCCGGACCACAACCGGCGCCCGCCCGAGCTGCTCCCGCGCGACGAGGTGGCGCGGGCCATCAACTCCGAGGTGAAGGCGGGGCGCGGCTCCCCGCACGGCGGGGTCTTCCTGGACGTGTCCACCCGGATGCCCGCGGAGCGGATCAGGCGGCGGCTGCCTTCGATGTACCACCAGTTCAAGGAGCTGGCGGACGTGGACATCACGGCGGAGGCGATGGAGGTCGGCCCGACCTGCCACTACGTGATGGGCGGGATCTCGGTCGACTCGGACACGGCCGCCGCGGCCGGGGTGCCGGGGCTGTTCGCGGCGGGCGAGGTCGCGGGCGGGATGCACGGCTCGAACCGGCTGGGCGGGAACTCCCTCTCCGACCTGCTGGTCTTCGGCCGCCGGGCGGGGCTGCACGCGGCCGGGTACGCGGCGGGACACGGCGCCGGGGCCGCCACGGGCGCCGGCGGGCGGCCGGTGGTCCCCCAGGAGCAGGTGGACGCGGCGGTGACGGAGGCGCTGGCCCCGTTCCGGGCCGCCGGGGGCGCGGAGAACCCGTACACCCTCCACCAGGAGCTCCAGACGGCCATGAACGACCTGGTCGGCATCATCCGCCGGGAGGGCGAGATGGCCGAGGCCCTGGAGCGGCTGGCGGGGCTGCGGGTGCGGGCCGCCCGGGCGGGGGTCGAGGGGCACCGGCAGTTCAACCCGGGCTGGCACCTGGCGCTGGACCTGCGGAACATGCTGCTGGTCAGCGAGTGCGTGGCCCGCGCGGCGCTGGAGCGCACCGAGAGCCGGGGCGGCCACACCCGGGAGGACCGGCCGGCGATGGACCGGGCCTGGCGGCGGGTGAACCTGCTCTGCCGGCCGGTGGACCCGCCCCCGGCCGATCCGGCGAAGGACCGGATCACGCTCGTACGGGCCCGTACCGACCCCATCCGCCCGGACCTGCTCGCGCTGTTCGAGAAGGAAGAGCTGGTCAAGTACCTCGACGAAGAGGAGTTCCCCGCGTGACGGAGTACCAGGCACGCTTCCGGATCTGGCGGGGCGACGCGGAAGGCGGGGCGCTCAGGGACTTCACCGCCCCGGTGCACGACGGCGAGGTGGTCCTGGACATCGTCCACCGCATCCAGGCGACGCAGGCCACGGACCTGGCGGTGCGCTGGAACTGCAAGGCGGGCAAGTGCGGCTCGTGCAGCGCGGAGGTCAACGGGCGGCCCCGGCTGATGTGCATGACGCGCATGTCGGTCTTCGGCCGGGAGGAGACGGTGACGGTCACGCCGTTGCGGGCCTTCCCCGTCGTCCGGGACCTGGTCACGGACGTGTCGTTCAACTACGCCAAGGCCCGGGAGATCCCGGCCTTCGTGCCGCCGCGCGGGGTGGGGCCGGGCGAGTACCGGATGCGGCAGGTGGACGTGGAGCGCTCGCAGGAGTTCCGCAAGTGCATCGAGTGCTTCCTGTGCCAGGACACCTGCCATGTGGTGCGTGACCACGAGGAGAACAAGGGCGCCTTCGCCGGTCCCCGCTTCCTGATGCGGGTGGCGGAGCTGGACATGCACCCGCTGGACGCGGCGGCGGAGGCGGGCCTGGACCGCAGGGCGACGGCGCGGGAGGAGCACGGGCTCGGCCTCTGCAACATCACCAAGTGCTGCACGGAGGTCTGCCCGGAGTCCATCCGGATCACCGACAACGCGCTGATCCCGCTGAAGGAGCGGGTGGCGGACCGGCGGTACGACCCGCTGGTCTGGCTGGGCTCCCGGATCGGCCGCCGCCGGAACTGAACCCCCGGAGGGCGGGACCGGGACCCGGGGCCGGAGGGTCCCGGCGGGCCCGGCCCGGTGGCGCGGAGCCGGGACCCGGGGCCGGAGGGTCCCGGCGGGCCCGGCCCGGTGGCGCGGAGCCGGGGCCCAGGGCCCGGACCAGGGCCCGGACCAGGGGTCCCGGCGGGCCCGGTCCCGGCCTCGGTCCCGGCCTCGGTCACCGGCCCGCCCTCCGGGTGCGGGAGGCACAAACCGCCCATACGCTCCCAGGTGTGACCCCGCCGAAGAGACGCGCCACCACCGGGAGGACACCCGTACGCGTACCCGCGCCCGTACGCGTCGCGCTGGCCCTGGCCGCCGCGCTGCTGGCGGCCTGCGGCCTCCAGGCCGCCCACGCGCCGCCCGCCCGCGCCGACGACCCCGTCACCCTGTCCCGGCAGGGCCAGATCACCGACCGCGTCGGGGCCCTCGGCGACCGCACGGGGGAGGTGACCGCCGCCCTGGACCGGCTCTACGCGGACCGCGGGCTCCAGCTCTTCGTCGTCTACGTCCGGGACTTCTCCGGCCGCTCCGCCCAGAGCTGGGCCGACGCCACCGCGCAGCGCAACGGCCTGGGCCAGGAGGACCTCCTGCTGGCGGTGGCGACCGGGGCCCGGAACTACGCCTACTCGGCCGACCCCGGCTCCGGTCTCACCGGACCGCAGCTCGCGGACGTGGCCCGGACCGCCGTCGAGCCCGCGCTGCGGGTGAACGACTGGGCGGGCGCGGCGGTCGGCGCCGCCGACGGCTACGACGCCGTCCTCGGCGGGCTGCCCGTCCCCGCCCCCTCCCTCACCCCCGGCCCGGCGGACCCGGGCGGCGCCCCGGCGGACGACGGGGCCGGGAACGGGGCCGGGGACTACGTGCTCCCGGTGGTGGCGGTCGGCGCGGCCGGGGCGCTCGGGGTCTTCGCGTACAGCCGCCGCAGGCGCCGGGGCGACGGCGGGCGCGGTACGACGAACAGCCCCGGGTGGGGCGGGCAGGACACGGCGCCGCTCCCGCTGCCCGAGCTGGACGCGCGGGCCAAGGTGCTGCTGGTGGAGACCGACGACGCGGTCCGCACCAGCGCCGAGGAACTCGGCTTCGCCTCCGCCCAGTTCGGGGAGGCGGCGGTGGGCACCTTCACCGAGGCCCTGGCGTACGCGCGGGACGAGCTGACCCACGCCTTCCGGCTGCGCCAGCAGCTCGACGACGCCTACCCGGAGGACGACGCCACCCGGCGCCGGATGCTGGAGGAGATCGTGGCCCGCTGCACCGGGGCGAACCGGCGGCTGGACGACGAGGCGGCCGGCTTCGACCGGCTGCGGGACCTGGAGAAGAACGCCCCGCAGGCGCTGGCCGCCGTGGAGGGCCGCTTCCGCGAGCTGACCGGCCGCACCACCGCGGCGGAGGCGACGCTGGCGGAGCTGGCCCGGCGGTACGCGGACTCCGCTTCGGCGCCGGTCGCCGCCAACGCCGAACAGGCCAAGGACCGGCTGCTCTTCGCGACCACCGGCCTCGGCGAGGCCCACGCGGCCGTCGACTACGGCGAGAACGGCCGGGCGGCCGTGCACGTACGGGCCGCCGAGGGTGCGGTGGCCCAGGCCGCGACCCTGGTGGACGCCGTCGAGGGCCGGGCGCGGGAGCTGGCGGAGGCGGCCGGGCGGCTGCCCGAGGTCCTCACCGCGACGGAGACGGACCTCGCGGACGCGCGCGGCCTGCTGACGGGCACCCCGCCCGGGGTCTCCACGGCGGACCTGCGCGGCCGGATCGGCCGGGTGGAGGCCGTACTGGCCGACGTGCGGCGGGAGCGCGAGGCCGGACGGTACGACCCGATCGGCTGCCTGCGGCGCGTCGAGGAGGCGGACGCGGCCCTGGACGAGGCCCTGGCCGGCCAGCGCGAACGGGAGACGGGACGGCAGCGGGCGGCGGCCCTGCTCGACCAGGCGCTGCTGTCGGCCCGCAGCGCGATCGGCGCGGCGTCGGGCTACGTCACCACCAGCCGGGGCGCGGTCGCCAGCCAGGCCCGCACCCGGCTGGCGGAGGCCCAGCGGCACCTGGAACGCTCGCTCGCCCTGGCGCCGACGGACCCGCCGGGCGCGCTGGCGGAGGCCCAGCGGGCGGACGCCCTGGCCCGGCAGGCCCAGCAACTGGCCGAGCAGGACGTCCGGGGCTACCAGGACCCGTACGGCGGACAGCGCGCGGGCGGCGGGCGCGGCGGGGCCGTGCTCGGCGGAATCCTCCTCGGCGAGATCCTGCGCGGCGCCGGGGGCGGCTTCGGCGGCGGGGGCGGCGGGCGCGGGCCGGGCTCGTTCGGCGGCGGGGGCACCCGGGGCCGGATGGGCGGTGGCGGCCGGTTCTGAGACCCACCGCACCACCGGCCTGCGGACCCACCCCACCAGGAGAATCGAAGGAGAACCGCACATGAGCAAGCAGACCGTCCTGGGCCGTGTCACCCAGCTCGCCAAGGCCAACATCAACGCGCTGCTGGACCAGGCCGAGGACCCGCAGAAGATGCTGGACCAGCTGATCCGCGACTACACGGACAACATCGCGGAGGCGGAGCAGGCCGTCGCGACGACGATCGGCAACCTGCGGATGCTGGAGGCGGACCACAAGGAGGACGTGGAGGCGGCGGCCGAGTGGGGCGGCAAGGCGCTCGCGGCGAGCCGGCGGGCGGACGCGCTGCGGGCGTCCGGGGAGACGGCCCAGGCGGACACCTTCGACAACCTCGCGAAGGTGGCCCTCGGCCGCCAGCTGCGGTCGGAGAAGGAGGCGCGGACGGCGGAGCCGACGATCGCCTCCCAGACGGAGGTGGTCGGCGGGCTGCGGTCGGGGCTGGACTCGATGAAGGACAAGCTGACCGAGTTGCGGGCCAAACGGGACGAGCTGGTGGCCCGGTCCCGGACGGCGCACGCCCAGAACACGATGATGGACGCGGTCAAGAGCATCGACGTGATGGACCCGTCCGGCGACCTGAACCGCTTCGAGGAGAAGGTCCGCCGCCAGGAGGCCCTGGCCCTGGGCAAGCAGGAACTGGCGGCCTCCTCCCTGGACGCCCAGTTCGAGTCCCTGGACGACCTCGGCGCAACCTCGGAGATCGAAGCCCGCCTGGCCGCCCTCAAGTCCGGCCGGACCTCGTAGCCCCCGCCGCCTCATCCAGCCTCGCCGGCGTTTGAGGCGCGCAAGGCCGGGGCCGCGCGGGCCCGACCCGGCCCCGCCTCACCCAGCCCCGCCGGCGTTTGAGGCGCGGGGGTCCGGGGGCGGAGCCCCCGTGAGCCCCGGCGCAGCCGGGCCGGGGGGTACGGCCGGGCACCGCCGGGGCGCGGCGGCGGCGGGGCTCAGCCGTACATGTCCAGCAGTTGCTCCGCCGAGAGCCCGGCGGCCTCCCGCTCCCCACCCCCCGGCAACGGCAGCTCGAACCAGACCGTCTTGCCCCGGTGCGTCCGCCGCGTCCCCCACCCGGCGGACATCAGCCCGACGAGCTGGAGCCCGCGCCCGCCCTCGTCCGTGTCCCGCGCCCGCCGCCGCCTCGGCTGCGCCAGGTTGCCGTCCCACACCTCGCAGACCAGCGTCCGGTCCAGCAGCAGCCGCAGCCGGATCTCGCCCTCCCCGTACCGCAGCGCGTTGGTGACCAGCTCGCTCACCAGCAGTTCGGTGGTGTCGAGCAGCCCTTCCAGGCCCCAGGCGGGCAGCTTCGTCCGCGCCAGTTCCCGCGCCCGGCCCACCGACCGGGCCTCCCTCGGGAGCTGCCAGTCGCCGACCGCGTCCGTCGGAAGCCCCTGCACCCGTGCCATCAGCAGGGCGATGTCGTCCTCCCCGTGCCGGGTGTCCAGGGTGTTCAGCACGTGGTCGCAGACCTCCTCCAGGGGCCGCGCCGGGTCGGTGAGGGCCGCGCGCAGCCCCCGTAGCCCCTCGTCCAGCGGATGGTCGCGGGACTCCACCAGCCCGTCGGTGTACAGGGCGAGCAGCGCGCCTTCCGCCAGCTCCACCTCGACCTCCTCGAACGGCTCGCCGCCCACGCCCAGCGGCATCCCGGGCGGCACCTCCAGCAGGACGGCGGGCCGTGCCACGCCGTCCTCGCCCGCCGGTTCCACCACGACCGGGGGCATGTGGCCCGCGTTGGCGATCGTGCAGCGCCGGGTCACCGGGTCGTAGACCGCGTAGACGCAGGTGGCGAGGTAGACCTCCGAGCGGTCGGCGTCGCGGGAGTGCAGGGCGGCCCGGGAGGCCTGCTGGGAGCCGCCGGGCGCGCCGAGCCCGCGCGCGATCTCGTCCAGCGCGGTCAGCACCTCCGCCGGTTCGAGGTCCAGCAGCGCCAGGGTCCGTACGGCGGTCCGCAGTTCGCCCATGGCGACGGCGGCCCGCAGGCCCCGGCCCATCACGTCGCCGACGACCAGGGCGGTGCGGTGCCCGGGCAGTTCGATGACGTCGAACCAGTCCCCGCCGACCTCGGTGGCCGCGTTGCCGGGCAGGTAGCGGCAGGCGATGTCCAGGCCGGCCGCCTCCGGGTCGCCGGGCGGCAGCAGGCTGCGCTGGAGGATCAGGGCCCGCTCGTGCTCGCGCCGGTACAGCCGTGCGTTGTCGATGCAGACGGCGGCCCGCGCGGCCAGTTCCACGGCGACGGCCCGGTCCCGCTCGCCGAAGGGTTCGCTGCCCTTGGTCCGGGAGAACCGGGCGAGGCCGACCACCGTGTCGTGGGCGACCAGCGGGACCACCAGCGTCGACTGGACCAGGTCCTCGGGCCCGCCGCCCTCGATCAGTCCGGGCCGCGCCGTACGCAGCGCCAGCGCGCCCGGCGATCCGGCCGGGTACCGGTGGACCTCGCCCACGGCGACGGGCGCGCCCTGGCCCGGCAGCGCGATGTCCGACACGGCCGAGGCGAAGGCGACCCGCCGCAGCGGCGCGGAGGGGGCCCGTCCGGGTCCCTGTCCGGGCAGGGAGGGCACCCCGGGTCCGCGCAGTTTGGCGGCCCGGTCCTCGTCGCCGAGCAGCAGCCCCTGGTACAGGTCGACGGAGGCCAGGTCGCAGAAGCCGGGGACGGTCACGTCCAGCAGTTCCCGGGCGGTGGTCTCCAGGTCGAGGGAGTTCCCGATCCGGTGTCCGGCCTCGTTGAGGAGGGCGAGGTTGCGCCGCACCCCGGCGGCCTCACGGGCGGCGAGGTGACGCCGGGTCACGTCGGTGCCGATCCCGGCGACCCCGATGGGGCGGCCGGTGCCGCCGTGCAGCCGGTAGAGGTTGATGGACCAGTGGCGGTCGTCCCGGCTGCCCGGAGGGGCGCCGGTGATCCGCAGGTCGGTGACGGAGTCGCCGGTCTCCAGCACCCGCCGCAGCGCCTCGGTCATCCGGTCGGCCTCGTGGCGGGGCAGGTAGTCGTGGACGGTCCGGCCCCGGTGCCGGGTCGCGGCGCCGCCGAAGACGGTGGCGAAGCGGCGGTTGGCCCGCTGCACGGTGAGGTCGGTGCCGAAGAGCAGGAAACCGAAGGGCGATTGGCCGAAAATCGCCTGTGATGCCGCCAGGTCGGACTCGATCCGGCGCAGTGCGCGCACATCGACGACGACACAGAGGGCGGCCCGCTCGGCGGCCTCGGTCTGGGTCGGCATCACATAGATCTCGGCCACTCCGTGCGTACCGTCACCCCCGGGGACACGGAAGGGGATCAGCCCCGTCCACTCCTTGCCGTCGAGGATCTCGGCGACCCGGCGGTGCGCACCGGCCCGCAGTTCCGGCGGCATGAAGGCGTCGACCGGGTCCCGGCCCACCGCCTGGGCCGCCGGCAGGCCGAACAGTTCCTCGGCGCGCAGGCTCCACTGGTCGATGAGCCCGTCGGGGCCGATCGAGAACGAAGCCACTTTTATGTAGTCGTATATCGAGCCAGGCGGACTGCTGTGCCACAAGGAGTCGTGCCATGTCTCCCGAGGCACGTGGGCCTGATGTGCCTGCGCAGGTATCTCGCTCACGCGACCGTCCCCTCCAGCTCACCGCAACCGGACCGGCCTGGACCGAAAGTATTCAGCACCACGGCCCCTGACGGCACGGCGTTCACGATCACAGCACGGTCTCGTTCGTTTCGAGCCACGTCACGTGATCTCCCCGGAGTCCGTCCGGGGACGCCCCCTGCCACCGTTCACCCTGTTACTCACCAGGAATAGCCAACTCGAACCACACGGTCTTGCCCGACTTTCCGTGTCGCGTTCCCCAGCGCCGCGACGAGGTCGCGACGAGATGCAGGCCCCGGCCGCCCTCGTCGTCCGGTCGCGCGACCCGTTCGCGGGGCGGATCGGGCAGCGGATCGGAAACCTCCACGAGCAGCGCGGCGCCCCCCTCCGGACTCCCGTTGGCCTGATTGCGCCGCACCAGCCGGACCCCGATGGGGCCGGAAGCATACCGCAGGGAGTTGGTGACCAACTCGCTGACCAGCAGGACGGTCACGTCGCCGACGGAATCCAGCCCCCAGTCCCGGAGGGCGGCGCGCACGGCGTGGCGGGCGGCGCGGACCGCGCCGGGCTCGGCGGGGAAGGCCCACTCGGCGCATTCACCGTCTGTGTCGATCACGCCGATCACTTCCCGGGCCAGCGGTGACCCCAGTCCGGTTCGTCGGGGACGAAAGGGGGGCGGGATGGGGATTAATAGCGACATACCCGATATTTAGGGCGTCGTACCACTCGCTTCTCACACACCGGCGCACGGTGGCGCAGACGGCCCAGTCGGCCCGGACGGCGAACGCCACGCGCCCCCGTGTGGCGCGAAGGTGTGCGTCGTGCGCCCCCACGCGCCCCGGACCACCCTCCTCGCGCGCCCCCGCGCGCCCTCCCCCGACGGCCGGAACCCGGGACCGGGCCGGGGCACCACCCTGCCGAAACCCGGGTACCCGGCATCCGGCCATCCGGCACCTGACATCCGGGACGGGGGACGGGGCCGGGCCGGGCGGTACGGGCCCCGGCCGTCACGCGGGCGGGGTCGTCATCCGGCCGGGGTCGTCATCCGCTGCGGACCGCGCGGGTCACAGGACCGCGCGGGTCACGCGCCTTCGCTCAGCCGGCGCCCGGCCTCGGCGACGGCCGGACGGTCCTGGTCGAGCCAGTCCACCGAGTCCAGTTCCTGCGGCCCGAGCCAGCGCAGCTCGTCGTGGTCCTCCAGCGGTGCGGGCTCCCCGGAGACCAGTCGCGCGGTCCACACGTGCAGGACCAGGCCGGGCTTGAGCGGCCACTCCCCCGGAATCCGCTCCAGCGGCTCCGTCTCCACGCCGAGTTCCTCGCGCAGTTCGCGCACCAGCGCCTCGGGCACGGACTCGCCCGGTTCCGTCTTCCCGCCCGGCAGCTCCCAGCGCCCGGCCAGCTCCGGCGGCGCGCTGCGGCGGGCGGCCAGCAGGCGCCCCTCATGACAAAGGGCTCCGCCCACGACCACTCTTACCGTCATGGGCGGAGCCTATGTCAATGCCGGAACACTCAGTTCTTCGTGGCGCTCTGGCCGATCTTCTCGACCCAGTAGGTCTGCCGGTGCCCCCGGTCCTCGAAGCCGTCGGCGACCTTCTGGGCCTCGGCCCGGGTGGGGTACCGGCCCACCCGGTAGCGGTTGCCGTTGTCGTCCTGCCGTATGACCAGCCACTGGAGCAGGGCACCGCCGTCGTTCATCGCGTTCTCACCCTCCGCGGGGGCACCTGACCGGGAAACCGCATTGCGCATATGCCGGAGCTTACGCCCGACCTTCACTCAGCGGATACGATTTTTCACGAAGAGGTACCTCGCGGGCGTAAGCATCCGGCCACGCGTACGAGGGCGCCGTGCGCTCCGGCCCGGACCCGGCGCACCGGGGTGCCGACCGGCCCCCTCTCCGCTCCCACCCCCGCCCGGCAGCCGTCGCCGCAGGTCACACCGGTCGGGCGGGGCAAGGTCCGGTGGAGCGGTCCGGGCCCGGCGGGGCACACGGCCGGTGGCGCCGGGGGCGCGCGCACCGGCTCACACGCCGGGCAGGTCCACCGCACTGCGCTCCCGCACGCCTCCGTACCCGGACCGCTCCCGCGCCCCGGCCGGACCGGGTCCGAGCTGGCCGTACTTCCCCGCCGCCGACCGGGCGGCCACCCGCACCGGAGGAGGGCCGGACCCGGACCCGGCGCACGTGCCGGACCCCGCCGGGGCGTCCGGGGCCCGCCCCGGCACGGCCGATCACCATCGCGCCGAAACCCGCCGGTCGGCCGGAGGCACCACCCGGCCGCACGAACACCGGGAGCAACGCAGCGTCACACGGACCCCACACCCGCCACCCGCCCGCGTAGGCCGCCCGGGCCGGACGGCGGCCTACGGGACGGCAGTCGGCCGCACCGCCCGGCAGTCGGCGGGACGGCGGGACCGCCGGACCGGTACCGCGCCGTCCGGCCGGGCCCCGCCGGGCGCGCCGCCACGGCCGCCTCAGCCGGAAACCGGGATCGGAAGCCCACACGGACCGGAAGCCCGCGCGGACCGCCGGCACCGCCCGCCCGTGCCGCCCCGCCCCTCCCCACCCGTCCGGTCCCGCAGGGTCACCGCACCGGGAGGTGGTAGGAGAGGCGGTAGCGGTCCGCCGGGACCACCACATCGGCCGTCTCCACCGCGCGCCCGGAGGCGAAGTAGGTGCGGCCGATCACCAGCACCACGTGCCCGGGGACCCCGCCCAGGAGGAGGAGTTCCTCCGCCAGCCCCGGCCGGGCGCCGACATCCTCGACCACGTTGTCCACGACGACCTCGATCGCGGCCATCCGGTCGACCACCCCGGAGCCGCCCAGCGGGCCCTCCTCGGGGAGCATCACCGGGGTCCGGCCGGTCAGGGCCAGCGGTTCCCATGACGTCGACAGCATCATCGCCTCGCCCGCGTCCCGGAAGACGTACCGCGTCCGCATCACCCGCTCGCCCGGCTCGATGCCGAGCCGCTCCGCGATCCCCGCCGGGGCGCCCGTCTGCTCGCTGTTCGACTCCCACGTGCCCCGGGCGCCCGCCTCCGCCTGCTCCTGCCGGAACGGCGTCGAGGTGCCGCCCGTGCGGTAGCCGGAGCGCGCGACCCGCCGGGGCACGGGCTGCTCCCGTACGTACGTACCGGACCCGGAGCGGCCTTCGACCAGCCCCTCCGCCATCAGGACCTTGCGCGCTTCCAGCGCCACGGTGTCGGAGACCCCGTACTCCTCGCGGATACGGGCCTGCGAGGGGAGCCGGGCGTGCGGGGGGAGGGAGCCGTCGACGATCTTCCGCCGCAGGTCCCCCGCCACGCGCAGATAGGCCGGCTGCTCACCGAAAGTCACTGGCCACTCCCATCAGGTTGACAGACAGCTACACCCTGGCAACCGAACGTGGCACACCGCAAGCGAGGGCCAAAGTTTCACCCGAAGTGATGAAGGCAGGTCACTCAAACCCCTTACCGTGCGTTACCCCCAGGAACGCGGCCCCGAAGTGCGGCCCCGGAAACCCGGAACCGGGCCCCCGGCCCGGCCCCTCACACCTGCTGGGAGGGCGGCCCGCCGCCCCAACCGCCCTCCGGGCCCGCCGCGCCCTCCTCCGCCCACCACGGGACCTGCGTCGACAGCCCGTACGCGCCGCGCAGCGCCTTCTCCGTCTCCACGGACATCGCCCGCAGGGCCCGGCCCCACTGGACGTCGAACTCCGTGGCGGTCCGCGCCTGGGAGGCCCGCTGCCACGCCAGCCGGGCCGTCTCGATCTCCTTCAGCCGCGCCCGGACGGGCTTCTCCATCCCCGGCCCGGACCTGGCCTCCCCCAGCACCTCCGCCTCGTACGCCAGCGCCGCCTGCGCCTCGCGCGCCCACGCCTGGTGCTCGGACAGCGTGTCCGCGACGTCCGCCATCGGCGACCTGGCGCCGATGACCTGCTCGACGGCGTTCGCCGCCCGGAGGAAGGCGGCCTGTCCGGGCGTCAGCGCCCCGGCCTCCTGGTGCAGGCTGCCCTTCTGCTCCTCCGCCGTCGTGCCGATCACGCACAACAGTCGCCGGTCGCCCTCGCGCCAGGACTCGCGGGAGGGGGCGAAGTAGTACATCTCCACGGACTCGGGCAGGGCCCAGGTGTCCATCGCGTAGGCGTCCTGCGCCTTCCAGCAGCTGCTCTCGGCCTCCCGCTCCGCCAGGTTCGAACCGGGCATGACGCCCCCGTCGTCCAGCACCTCGGAGAGGGTGATCTCGCCGTGGTGCTCCTGCGCGCAGTCCACCCGGTACGTCCGGGGCCGGTCCGTCATCAGGTCCCCGCCCGGGACGTTGAAGCAGTCGCCGGCCCGCAGCCCGTCGATGTCGGTCAGCTCGCCCGGCACGTCGGGGATCTCCGCGGCCGGGGCCAGCCGGTCGCGGACCGCCGCCGAGAACCGGTCCGCGGTGAGGGCGAGGACGCCCGACATCACCACCGAGACCACCAGGCCGACGACCGCGAGCGCCCGTCCCCGCTGCCGCCCTCCCGCCGTCTGGACGAGGGCCACGACGGCGAAGACGATGCCCAGCGGGGGAAAGCAGAGCAGTCCGACGAGGACCGAGGCGAGCGCGAAGCCGTTGAGCGAGGGCTGCCGCGCGGCGGGGGGCGGACCCCAGACGGGCAGCGGAGAGGGCGGGGGCCAGGAGTGGCCGGTTCCGGGTCCGGGGCCGAAGCCGGGGCCGGGGCCGGTGGGAGGAGTCGGCGGCGAGGGCGGCGGCGTGCTCACGGGGCGTGGTGCTCCATCGGAAGATGCGACAAAAGACGCGAACGAATGCGCGAATAGTACGCAGCAGGGGCGACCGCCCTGACGGTCGCCCCTGCCTGTTCATCGCGGCGTACGAGCGACCGCGCGCAGTCCCGTACGCGCGGTCGTACGCGGTGCCCTGTGGTGCTGCCTTACGTTCCGCTGTCCTTCTTGCTGTCCTTCTTGCTGTCCTTACGTGCCGTTCTTGCTGCTGTCCTTCTCACTACGCCGCTCGTCGCGGTTCCCGCCGGTCGTACACGGCTCCCGGTTCAAACCGTCCGGACCGTCCGAACTGTTCAGACCGTCCAAACCGTCCAAACCGTTCGGACCGTTCGGACCGTTCAGAACTGGAGCGCCCAGGAGTCGATCTTGCCGATGTCCGCGCTCGCGAGGTCCGCGACGCGCAGCTTCCAGACACCGTTGGCGACCTCGGAGGAGGCGTTGACCGTGTAGGTCTGGATGAGGTTGTCCGCGCCGCCGCCGGTGCGGTTGTGCAGGTTGTAGACGGTGCCGTCGGGGGCGACGAGGTCGACGCGCAGGTCACCGATGTAGGTGTGCTTGATGTCGACGGGAACGCTCAGCGCGGCCGGGGCGTTGCCGGCGACCCCGCTGACGGTGACGGGCGACTCGACGGTGGTGTTGTCGTTGACCGCGAAGTCGTTCAGGTTCTCGAAGCGGGGGCCGCCGGGGTTCGGCGGGGTGCCGACGCCGACGTTGAGCAGCCGGTTCGGGGAGCCCGTACCGGGGCCGGTCACCACGTTCGGGACGGCGGCGGCCACGAGGCCCGCCGAGACCTGGGCCGGGGTGCTGCCCGGGTTCTGCGCGAGGTAGAGGGCGGCGGCACCCGCGACGTGCGGCGAGGCCATCGAGGTGCCGGAGATGGTGTTGACGGCGGCGTCCCCGGTGCCCCACGTCGAGGTGATGGCGGAGCCCGGCGCGAAGAGGTCCAGGATGGTGCCGAAGTTGGAGTAGGTGGCCTTCGCGTCCGTGTTGGTGGTGGCGCCGACCGTGATGGCCTCGCCGACGCGCGCCGGGGACTTGGTGGAGGCGTCGGTGGACTCGTTGCCCGCCGCGACGGCGTAGGTGATGCCGGAGGCTATGGAGTTGCGGACGGCCGCGTCGAGCGCGGGGTCCGCGCCGCCGCCGAGCGACATGTTGGCCACGGCCGGCTTGACGGCGTTCTGCGTCACCCAGTCGATGCCCGCGACGACCTGGGCCGTGGTGCCCGAGCCCTGGTTGTTGAGCACCCGGACGCCGACGATCTTGGCCTTCTTGGCCACGCCGTACGCGGTGCCGCCGACCGTGCCGGCGACGTGCGTGCCGTGGCCGTGGCCGTCCTGGGCGGTGTTGTCGTTGTCGACGGCGTCGTAGCCGTAGGAGGCACGGCCGCCGAAGTCCTGGTGGGTGATGCGGACACCGGTGTCGATGACGTACGCCGTGACGCCCTCGCCCGCGTGGTCCGGGTAGGTGTAGCTCTGGTTCAGCGGGAGCGCGGTCTGGTCGATGCGGTCCAGGCCCCAGGAGGGCGGGTTGACCTGGGTGGCGTCGACGGTGAAGAGGCGGTTCTGCACGACCGACGCGACGGCCGGGTCGGCGGCGAGCTTCTTGGCCTGCGCCTCGGAGACCTCGACGGAGTAGCCGTTGAGGGCCGCGCTGTAGGTCCGGTCGATCTTCGCCCCGTACCGCTTGGCGACGGCCTTGCCGCTCTCGGTGGTGGAGCGGGGGGCGGAGTCCTTCAGGGTCACGATGTAGCTGCCGGGGATCGACCCGGAGACGCCCGCGTTCTGGATGACGCCCTGCGCGCCGAGATCGGCTGCCGAGGCGGGTAGCGCCGCAGCCGTGCCGAGCGCGAGGGCCACGACGGCGGTCGCGCTGATGCCGGCGAGTTTCCGGCGGGTGTGGCGGATCACGGACATGTGAGGGGTCCTCCTCATAGGTGGCGCGTTGCGGGGGGTGAACCCGACGGGCCGGTCGTCGGGCATGCCGTCGTGCGGGCATGGGGACATGCACACAGGACATGCTCATGACAACCGAAGGAACGGTCGGGCTGGTGCCACCGAAAGGTTGACCCACCGTTGCCGTGTCCCACAAGAGGACAACGGACGCGTAACATCCGCGCCATACAACGGCCATGATTGAGCAAAGGTGCTCGGAACATGTCGCACGCGCTTCCCGGTTACGTCTGCCCCGACGACGCCACCCGCGCGGACGCCCGCACCGCGCCCTGGTGCTGCCCGGTCTGCGCGGGGCCCTGGGACCTCGACTTCACACCGAATCCGGCCAGCGCGCTGGAACCGGCGGCCGGACCCAACTCGCTGTGGCGGTACGGGCCCGCGCTGCCGCTGCCGGGGGCGTTCTCCGTGTCACTGGCGGAGGGGAACACTCCACTGGTGCCGCTGGCAGAGCGGATTCACGCCAAGCTCGACTACCTGATGCCGACGCTCTCCTTCAAGGACCGGGGTGCGGTGATGCTCGCCGAGGTGGCCCGGCGGCTCGGTCCGCGGCGGGTCGTGGCGGACAGCAGCGGCAACGCGGGAACCTCCGTGGCGGCCTACTGCGCACGGGCCGGGCTGAGTTGTGAAGTTTTTGTGCCCGAGGGCACTTCGGAGAAGAAGACGGACCAGATGCGGGCGCACGGGGCGGCCGTACGCGTGGTCCCGGGCGGCCGGGAGGCAGCCGCGGCGGCGGCCCGCGCCGCGGCGGACACCCCCGGGGTCTTCTACGCGAGCCACGTCTTCAACCCGTACTTCCTTCACGGGACGAAGACATACGTGTACGAAGTGTGGGAGGCGCTCGGCGGCCGGCTGCCCCGGACCCTGGTCGTCCCGGTGGGCAACGGGACCCTGCTGCTGGGGGCCGCGCTGGCGGTGACGGAGCTGGCCGCGCGCGGGGTCCGGCCGCCGTCCCTGATCGCGGTCCAGGCGGAGGCGGTGGCCCCGCTGGCCCGCGCCTTCGCGGCGGGCGCCCGGGACGCCGACCCGGTGGAGCGGCGGCCGACCCTGGCCGAGGGGATCGCGATCGCGGCCCCGCCGCGCGCCCGGCAGATCCTGGCCGCGGTCCGCGCGTCCGGCGGCACCTTCGTCACGGTCACGGACGCGGCCCTGCGCCGGGCCCAGCGGGACCTGGCCGCGCGCGGCCTCTTCGTCGAACCGACGGCCGCCGCCTGCTGGGCGGCGGTGGGCCCCGGGTCCCCGTCGGACCCCTTGCGGGGCCGCTCGGCGGTCCTCCCCCTCTGCGGCGCGGGCGCGAAGACGGGCCTGGCCCCCTGACACCGCGTGCGGTGGCGCCCGGCGCCTCGCGCGCGGTGGCGCGCGGCCGGGCCGCGGGTCAGCCCCGGGTCGCCTGTTCGTAGAGTGCCTTCGCGTGCTCGTCGAAGAGGGCGGCCGTCGAGTCCACGTCCGTGTTCCCGCCGCTCAGCACCCCGATGAGCTGGCCGGGCCGCCCCGGGCCGCCGCGGTCCGCGATCCACGGGCTGCCGCTGGTCCCCGTCCAGAAACCCGCGCAGCTGATGTACAGCATGTCGGGTTCGTCCGTGTCGTGGCGGGTCTGGGTGGTGCAGGAGACCGGCTTGTTCTTCGGGTTGCGCTCGGACTCCGGGTAGCCGACAACCGTCACGTCCCGCTCGTACCCCGAGGTCCACGCGGGGGCCGGGGACTCGCCCCGGCCCACCACCTCCTCGACGGTGCGCCCCCGTGCGTCCGGGTCGACGGTGAGGAAGGCGAAGTCGGCGGTGTCCTCGCCCCACTTCGTCCAGCGGTCGTCCACGTGGATCGAGCGGACCTTCCACGCCCCGAGGGGACGGGCGCCCGAGCCCTCGCCGGAGAAGGCGGGGACGAAGGACAGCTCACCGATGGCGAGCCCGTCGTGGGCGACCTCGCCCGGGTTCCCGTCCTCGCCCGCCGGGGCCACGCAGTGCGCGGCGGTGGCGACGACGTTGCCCTTGGGGCTGTCGACGACGCTCGCCGTGCACCAGTGCTCCCCGTTCGCCATGAGTACGCCGACCGTGGGGAAGGGGTGGACCGCCGCGCTGTCGCCCGGCGCCTTGAAGAAGGCGACGGCGAGGACCGCCGCGATCCCGGCGGCGGCAGCCGCCGACGCCCCCTTCACCACGGGGCTCAACGCACGCCGGGGTCGGGTGTCGGTGCCAGCATCACCTTGCTGATCCACTCCAGGGAGCCCTCCCTCATGCCTCGCACGTACGACTTTCCGTTGTGCTCACCATCCTGGATCACCTGGAGCCTGGTGTGCACGGGACCCTTCCCGTACTCCTTCATGAACTTCTCGGGCTTCTCGCGGCCGGTCTCCGCGGTCCCGATCTGGAAGTTGATGTAGACCTCGGGGCCGCCCGCGGCGATCAGCTTCTGGGCGAGCTTCTCGGGGTTGTCCGCGTCCATGGCCTGCGTGTTCCCCTTCCACAGCGGGGAATCGGGGACGATGTCGATCCCGCTGGCGATGACCGCCTTGAACCGGTCGGGGTACTTCAGGACCTGCTTGAACGCGCCGAATCCGCCCGAGGAGGAGCCCATGAAGGCCCAGCCGTCGCGGGAGGTGAAGGTCCGGAAATTGGCCTTCGTGAAATCCGGGATGTCATCGGCCATCCAGGTGCCCATCCTGGCCTGGCCGGGGATGTCCGAGCCGTCGAAGTGGTTCTTGGTGTCGGCGTTGATCACCGGCATGACGAGGACGAAGGGCAGGCTCTTGCCCGACTTCGCCCCGTCGGTCACGGCCTGCTGGAGCCCGAGCCCGGGGCCGGTCCCCCAGTAGTTCTTGGGGTAGCCGCGGCCCCCGGGCAGGGAGATCAGGACCGGGAAGGCGCTCTTGGCGTACTTCGGGTCCCGGTACTCCTTGGGCGTCCAGACCCACACGTCACCCGTGAAACCGGACTTCTTGCCGGTGAGCGTGGTCATGGCGATCTCCGTCCCGTCCGGCAGCCGGCTGGTACGGACGAAAGCGGCAGCCGGGCCGGTGGGCATCCGTACGACGGACCCGCCGCCGCCCCCGCCGCCGGGCGCGGGGGCGGTGCCCGTAGGCGCACCGGCACCCGTACCCGTACCCGTGTCCGGGCCCGGGCCCGTGGTGGACGTGGTGGACGTGGTGGACACCGTCGGCTTCTGGACCTCGCCGAAGGAGACCGGATCGCCTATGTCGGAGAAGAGTCCGAATGCGTACGCCGCGCCGCCCCCGCCCGCGAGGGCGAGGACGAGCCCGCTCCCGATCAGGGTCCGGCGCAGCCGACGGGACCGACGGCGGCCCGCGTCCGGGACGGTCCCCGGGGCCGTGGTGGTCCCCCCGGCCGTGGTGGTCTCCCCCGTCATGGCCCCGCCCCTCGCCCCGGGGGTGCCCCCCGTCGTGGGACCGCCCGTGTTCACCGGTTCGGCCGTGGTGGTCGTGGCGCTGCCCGTGGTCGTGAGGCCGCCGTCGCGTTGCTGGTCATGCTGCACGGATGTGTCCCGTTCCTTCTCCGGCGCTCGCACGGGAGCGCGGGTCGGACCGATCGGTCCCCCTTACACCTTTAACAGAGGCACGAACGGCCGGATGGGTTGCCTGGGCCCGGGGTGACGTGGCGCTCTCCGCCGGGGGCCGGGGGCGCGCACCGGCCGGAGCGGGGGCGGGGCGGCGGGTCCCGTCCACCGGCGGCTCAGGCTCCGGGCGGCGGCGGACGCCGGGTCCGTCGGCCCGCTCCGGGTCCGGTCAGCCCGTTTCGGGTCCGGTCAGCCCGTTTCGGGCTTCGGACCCTTGAGCACCTTGCTGATCCACTCCAGGGAGCCTTCCTTCATGCCCCGGACGTAGTGCCAGCCGTTGTGCTCGCCGTTCTGGATGTCGCGGATGGTCATCTTGACCGGTCCCTTGCCGTACTGCTGCTGGAACTTCGTCATCCGCTCCTTCCCGCTCTCCTTCGTGCCGATCTGGAAGTTGATGTAGACCTCGGGGCCGCCCGTGTCGATCAGCTTCTGGGCGAGCTTCTCGGGGTTGTTCGCGTCCATGGCCTGCGTGTTCCCCTTCCACAGCGGGGAGTCCGGAACGATCTCGCCGCCGCTGGCGATCACGGCCTTGAACTTGTCCGGGTGCTGGAGGACCGTCTTCATGCCGACGAAGGCGCCCGAGGAGGAGCCCATGAAGGCCCAGCCGTCGCGGGACTTGTAGGTGCGGAAGTTGGCCTTGGCGAAGGCCGGGACGTCCTCGGCGATCCAGGTGCCCATCTTGGCCTGGCCGGGGATGTCCGAGCCGTCGTAGTAGTACTTGTTGTCCGGGTTGAGCACCGGCATGATCACGACGAACGGCAGGCTGGTACCGGCCTGGACGCCTTCGCTGATGGCCTTCTGGAGACCGAGGCTCCGGTCCGACCAGTAGTTGCTCGGGAACCCGTTGCCGCCGGGGAGCGCGATGAGCACCGGGAAGCCGCTCTTGGCGTACTTCGGGTCGCCGTACTCCTTGGGCGTCCAGACCCAGACGTCACCCTCGAACCCGGACTTGGCACCCGCGAGCCGGGTCTTGGCGATGACCGTGCCGTCGTCCAGCTTGGTGGTCTGCTTGAAGGCGGACTCCGGCCCGGTCGGCATGAGCACGTCCGGGTCGGCGGTGGGCTTGGCGGCCTGGGCCCCGCCCGGCGTCTTCTTCTCTGCTTCGGCGCCGGCCCCCTTGCCGAAGCTCACGGCCTCGCCGTTGCCGGAGAACCAGTCGAGTTTCCAGGCGGCGAACCCGCCACCGCCGAGGAGCAGCGCGAGGACCACGACGAGGCTGATCCATATCGCCCGCCGGGACCGCCCGGGCCGCTCTTCCTCCTCCTCCGGCCGCAGGGGCGGGTACGGCTGGAACCCCTGCTCCGGCGACTGCCCGTACGTCTGCCCGTACGTCTGCTGGCCGCCCTCCCGGTACCCGGCCTCGTACCCCGCTTCGTAACCGGCCTCGTACCCGTTGCCCCGACCCGGGCCCTGGCCCTGCGGTCTGCCCTGCTCCTGCGGCTGTACCTGCGGCCGGCCACCGCGGGCCGGGTGCTCCTGGTACGGCGACTGGTCATCAGGCCGCGGGCGCTGCGGGTACTGGTGCACGAACTTCGCTCCGAACGGTCATGACTGCCCCGGGGGGCAGAACGGCTGGGCATCCCCTAGCTCTGATGTACGAATGCCGCGCGCAGTTCCAAAGCCCGGCAAAAACATGACCGACATCTCAACCCCCGCACACCCCACCCCGGAAGTACGCACCCGGGCTGCCGTGACGCCGTGACCGCACTGCCCGACCGGATGCGCCCGCCGCGACCGGACCGTCGAGCTGCGCGAGTACGCCGAGGCCGGCATCCGGCACTACTGGTGCGTCAAGGACGAGGCGCGATTCCACGTCAGCACGGGAATACGGAAGGGCCGAGCTCACCGGAGCCCGACCCCTTCTGTCCTGCACGTTCGACCGATGACCTGACGCAGAACGACAACACGGCACACGTTGAAGCGGAACGTTCAGCACGGTACGGGTGCGAGGCGCCGGCTGGACCCCTACGCGGGCAGTCTCACCACGGCCGGTGTCACCATCTCGTTGTACTCAAGAGCGATCGGGTCCAGCTCGACGCTACGGACCAGGACACCCGGGAAGTCCTTGAAACGTGCCAGGGCATCGGCGATGGCCTGAGTCAGCGTCCCTGCCTCGAATGAGCAGGTGAACCAGGAGCGCTCAGGGGACTCGACCAGCGAGATTCTCCCGTCGTGAAAGCTGGCCAACTGTGCCAGCGCATCGGACTGTTCCTCGGTAATGACATCCTGCAAAACCAGGTTGAAGTACCAGTTACGCGCAAGCGCGGTGTTGCCTGACGAAACCATCGATATACCTTGCTTCTTCGCTCGGGTTCTGCGGCGTACAGGACACCGTGCGCCGCTGGTTGCACGGACAGCACAGCACGTAGCCCCACTTGTGACCGCCTCCTGTACGAGTCACCTTGAGCCCGGCCGCCTCCGCCCTCTTGAGCGCCGCTTCGACATCCTTCTTCTGGTGCCGGTCGCCGATTCCCATAGCCGTACGTCCTACTCACCGACCACGAGGAAGACGCGGAGTGCGGGCCGAAGCCACCCGATCGAGCTCCCGCTCCCGCTCCCGGCGCGCTCATGACCACGGAGCCGGAAGAACCTCCACGACCCTCCACCACCCACCCGCTCGTCTGCTCACCGGGCCGTTTTGCCCCCAGCCGGCCCAGCACGGGGAAGACAAGGGGCCCGCTCCCGGAGGAGTGGGCCCACGATCCCGCAGGGGAGAACGTCCCAGCGCCACCCGCACCGCATGAACGGTCAGTAGTGGTACCGGGCCGCGAGGATGACGATCTCCTTGTCCGTGACCAGATGGACCAGGCGATGTTCATCGTCGATCCGCCGCGACCAAGCCCCCGGCAAGTGGTATTTCAGCGGCTCGGGCTTGCCGACTCCCGGAGGAGTCGACCCCCTCCCGACCTGCACGCCCGACAGGTTGACCAGCACACAGCGACGGGAGGACATCATGAGGGAGACGCTGGCGCGCGGTGAGTGAGTACCGAGCCGTCTTCCGCCCTGGGGCGCAGGCCGAGCTTCGGAAGATCCCTCGTGACATGGCGCTGCGCATCCTGGCCAAGCTGACCGAGTTGGAGACCGACCCTCTCGGCTTCAACACCACCGCACTCGTGTCCCAGCCCGAGCGACGCCGTCTGCGCGTCGGCGACTACCGCGTCGTCTACACGATCGACAACGGAGAGCTGGTGGTCTGGGTCGTTCATGTGGGACACCGGTCCACCGTTCATGAGACCTGATTGCCACTGACCCCACGTCAGGATATCCAGCACCCATCCAGCACGGTGACGACGAAGAGGTCGGGCTCGATAGAGCCCGACCCCTTCCGACCTGCATGTTTGCCACGTCAGCGACGTGGTGTTATTTCATCCGCTCACACGTTTCGGCGCAAGAACTCTTCACGCCGGGCCTGCTCAACAGCGTCCATGACGCGAACCCAGTCGGAGCTCCAGTCCCGCGTCAGCGGCTTTTGCGGCAGTCGGCAGAGCGTGAGAACCAGACGCTCAAGAGCACCTCACCCGAGGTGGCTATAGCCGCTACCGTGAAGCCATGACCGCACTGCCCGACTGGATGCGCCCGCCTCGCGCGGAAGGCTGGTTCGCGGAGGACCTCGACCGCCTCCCCGAGGCGCCTCGCCACACCGAGCTGATCGACGGAGCACTCGTCTTCATGATGTCGCCGCAGAGGTGGTGGCACGGCCACCTCGTCACCATGCTCACGGTCGCACTCATGGAGCAGGTGCCCGCCGACACCAGAGTCGGCCGCGAGATGACCATCAAGCTCGACCCGCGCAACCGTCCCGAACCGGACCTGCTGGTGACAACGGCCGACTTCGACGGGGACCGCACCTGGTTCGCACCGGAGGACGTCCAGCTCGTCATCGAGGTCGTCTCCCCCGAGTCCGCCCACCGCGATCGCAGCGTGAAGCTTCGCAAGTACGCAGAGGCCGGCATCCCGCACTACTGGTGCATCGAGGACGAGGACGGGGCACCCGTCGTCCACGTCTACGAGCTCGACGAACCCACCGGCGCATACGCGCCCGCCGGGATCTTCCGGGGCACTCTCCAGCGCCCGGTGCCCTTCGAGGTCAGCCTGGACCTCGACAAGCTCACGCCGCCCCGACACGGCTGAAAAGTCAGCACCAAGTCGGCACGGGAATGCAGAAGGGATCGGACTCGCCAGAGTCCGATCCCTTCTGACCTGCACGTTTGACGAAACTAGCCAACGTGCAGTAACGAGGCGATTACACGTTGAAGCGGAACTCCACCACGTCGCCGTCCTGCATGACGTAGTCCTTGCCCTCCATGCGGGCCTTGCCCTTGGCGCGGGCTTCGGCGACCGAGCCGCAGGTGACCAGGTCGGCGAAGGAGATGACCTCGGCCTTGATGAAGCCGCGCTGGAAGTCGGTGTGGATGACGCCGGCGGCCTCGGGGGCGGTGGCGCCCTGCGGGATGGTCCAGGCGCGGGTTTCCTTGGGGCCTGCCGTCAGGTAGGTCTGGAGGCCCAGGGTGGCGAAGCCGACGCGGCCGAGGGTGGCGAGGCCGGGCTCCTCCTGGCCGACCGACTGGAGGAGTTCGAGGGCCTCCTCGTCGTCCAGCTCGGACAGGTCCTGCTCCAGCTTGGCGTTGAGGAAGATCGCCTCGGCCGGGGCGACGAGTGCGCTCTGCTCCGCCTTGAAGGCGTCGTCCGTCAGCTCGTCCTCGTCCACGTTGAAGACGTAGAGGAAGGGCTTGGTGGTGAGGAGGTGCAGCTCGTGGAGGAGGTCGCCCTGCTCCGTGCCCTTGGTGATGCCGTGGGAGAAGAGGGTGTCGCCCGCTTCCAGGATCTTCTGGGCCTTCTCGACCGCCGCCAGGACCGCGACCTTCTCCTTCTGGAGACGGGACTCCTTCGTCAGGCGCGGCACCGCCTTCTCGACGGACTGGAGGTCGGCGAGGATCAGCTCGGTGTTGATCGTCTCGATGTCGTCCTTGGGCGAGACCTTGCCGTCGACGTGGACGACGTTCTCGTCCTTGAAGGCGCGGATGACCTGGCAGATCGCGTCCGACTCGCGGATGTTCGCGAGGAACTTGTTGCCCAGGCCCTCACCCTCCGAGGCGCCGCGCACGATGCCCGCGATGTCGACGAAGTCGACCGTGGCCGGAAGGATCTTCTGGGAGCCGAAGATACCCGCGAGGACCGCGAGGCGCTGGTCCGGGACGCCGACGACGCCGACGTTCGGCTCGATGGTGGCGAACGGGTAGTTGGCCGCCAGCACGTCGTTCTTGGTCAGGGCGTTGAAAAGGGTCGACTTGCCGACATTCGGCAGGCCGACGATTCCGATCGTGAGCGACACGTTGGCGACTTCCCGTAGCTGGAGGGGGCGGCGGCCCGGGGGCGGGCCATCGGACAGTTTACTTTCCGATGAGCGTCCGGCGTTGTACGCGTGTCCAGCCGCCCATATGACTGTCTTCCCGCCTACTTTTGTCGGGTGGAGCAATACAGGACGCGACCGGCCCCTCACCCGCAGCGACCCCAGCAGCCGCAGGAACCCCAGCGGCCCCCGGCCCAGCGGCGGCGGCCGCCCGCCGCCGCCGTGCCCGCCCAGGGCGGCGGCGGGCCCCGGCGGCCCGCCCTGGCGCGCAAGCTGCCCCGGCCCCGGCTGACGGGCCTCGGCGGCGGGCTGTTCGCCTGCGCCGCCATGCTGCCCGTCGCCGGGATCGACTGGCTGCTCTTCGACGCCTCGCTCTTCTGCTACGGACTGCTCTTCCTGGTCGTCGCGGCCGTCACCGCGCTCTGGGTGCGGCCCGCCGACCTGATCACCGCACCGGTCTCCGCGCCGATCGCCTTCGCCGTCGGGGTGTGGCCCGTCTCGGGCGGCTCCGGCGGTTTCGGCGGGCAGCTCATGGGGCTCGTCTCCGCACTGTCCCTGCACGCCGGCTGGCTGTACGCGGGGACGCTGGTCGCCGCCCTGATCGCGCTGGCCCGCCGGGCGGTGCTCAGCGGACGCCGCCGCGCCCGCAAGCCCCTCTGACGCCCCGGGCCGCCCGGCTACCCCCGGCCCGCCCCGCCGCCGCCGCCGCCGACGCCCCCGGACCCGGACCCGGACCCGCCGGAAACGGCGGCCGCCGCGTCCCGGGCCGCCATCGCCGCGCCGACGATCCCCGCCCCGTTCTGGAGCTTCGCCGGGACGATCTCGGCCCGGATGCCCTCGATCAGCGGCAGGAACCGCTCCGGCTTGCGGCTGACGCCGCCCCCGAGGATGAACAGGTCCGGGGAGAACAGCATCTCCACGTGGGCGAGGTACCTCTGCAGCCGGTGCGCCCACCGCTCCCAGCTGAGGTCCCCGTCCTCCTTGGCCTTGACGGAGGCGCGCGTCTCCGCGTCGTGGCCCTTGAGCTCCAGGTGGCCCAGCTCCGTGTTGGGGACGAGCCGGCCGTCCGTGAACAGGGCGCTGCCGATGCCCGTGCCCAGGGTGAGCAGGATGACGGTGCCGCCGCGCCCGCGCCCGGCCCCGTAGGTCATCTCGGCGGTCCCCGCCGCGTCCGCGTCGTTGAGGACCGTCACCGGACGGCCGCCCAGCGCGCGCGAGAGCAGCCCCGCCGCGTCCTGGTCCACCCAGCCTTTGTCCACATTGGCCGCCGTACGGGTGATGCCGCCCGTGACGACGCCCGGGAACGTGACCCCCACCGGGCCGTCCCAGCCGAAGTGGCGGACCACCTCGACGACGCGGCCGGCCACCCCGTCGGGGGTGGCCGGCTGCGGTGTCGCTACCTTGTGGCGCTCCTGCGCCAGCTCGCCACGGTCCGGTTCCAGGTCCACGGGAGCGCCCTTGATCCCGGAACCGCCGATGTCCACGCCGAAGATCTGCATGGACATACGGTACGAAAACCATTACTTCTCGGCGAGCAGTTCACGCCGACCGCATCACAGTGATCAGTGATCAGTGACCGGTCACCGATCACCGACGACCGGCGACCGGCGACCGGTCACCGGCGTGCCCGGCTACTTCCCGGAGACCATCTCCGCCGCCTCCGCGCGCAGGTCGCGGCGCAGCTCCTTCGGCAGCGAGAAGACGATCGACTCCTCGGCCGTCTTGACCAGCTCGACGTCCGCGTAACCGCGCTCCGCGAGCCACTCCAGCACCTCCTCGACCAGCACCTCCGGCACCGAGGCGCCCGAGGTCAGGCCGACCGTGGTGACGCCCTCCAGCCAGGTCTCGTCGATCTCGCTCGCGAAGTCGACCAGGTAGGAGGCGCGGGCGCCCGCGTCGAGGGCGACCTCGACCAGCCGGATGGAGTTCGAGGAGTTCTTGGAGCCGACGACGATGACGAGATCGGCGTCCGCGCCCATCTGCTTGACGGCGACCTGACGGTTCTGCGTCGCGTAGCAGATGTCGTCGCTCGGCGGGGAGACCAGCAGGGGGAACTTGGTCTTCAGCGCGTGGACGGTCTCCATCGTCTCGTCGACCGACAGGGTGGTCTGCGAGAGCCAGACGATCTTCGACTCGTCCCGCACGACGACCTTGTCCACGTCGTCCGGGCCGTCGACGATCGTGATGTGGTCCGGGGCCTCGCCGGAGGTGCCGATGACCTCCTCGTGGCCCTCGTGGCCGATGAGGAGGATGTCGAAGTCCTCGCCCGCGTAGCGGATCGCTTCCTTGTGCACCTTGGTGACCAGCGGGCAGGTCGCGTCGATCGTCGCGAGCTTGCCGCGCGCCGCCTCCTCGTGCACCGTGGGCGCCACGCCGTGCGCGGAGAACATCACGATGGAGCCCTCGGGGACCTCATCCGTCTTCTCGACGAAGATGGCGCCCTTCCGCTCCAGCGTCTGGACGACGTACTTGTTGTGGACGATCTCGTGGCGGACATAGACCGGCGCACCGTACTGCTCGAGAGCCTTCTCGACAGCGATCACGGCTCGGTCCACGCCCGCGCAGTAGCCGCGAGGCGCGGCGAGAAGGACACGTCGGGAAGCGGGAGCAGTCATACCGTCCATCGTACGGGGGTCTCCAGCAAGCCGGTTGTCGCCCGTTCGGCAGAGACTGGACCGAAAGCCCGTACCCACGATCACCCGCACCGGCCGCCACCGGCCGCCAGCGGCCACCACGGCAACCACCGGCCATCACCAGCTACCACCCGGAGGACGGATGGCGTCCCGTACGGATTCCAGCGCGGCGGCGCCCTCGGCGCTGCGGCGCAGCCTCGGCTTCCGGGACCTGGTCGTCTACGGGCTGCTGTTCATCGCCCCCATGGCCCCGGTCGGGGTCTTCGGCGCCCTGGACGCCATGTCGCACGGCGCCGTCGCCCTCGTCTACCTGGTGGCGACGGTCGCCATGGCCTTCACGGCGTTCTCGTACGCCCAGATGGTCCGCGTCGCCCCGCAGGCCGGGTCGGTCTTCACGTACGCCCGCAAGGGCCTCGGCGAGGGGCCGGGGCTGATCGCCGGGTGGATGGCGATGCTGGACTACCTCCTCATCCCGGCCGTGGCCTACCTCTTCTCCGGGATCGCGATGCACGCGCTGGTCCCGGCGGTCCCCGCGTGGGTGTGGACGGCCCTGGCCGTGGTGGTCACCACGGCGCTCAACCTGCGGGGCGTACGGGCCGCCGCGCGCGTGGGCTTCGCCGTGCTGGCCATGGAGCTGCTCGTCCTGCTGGTCTTCCTGGTCGCCGCCGTGACCGTGCTGGTCCTGCACGGGCCCCGGCGCGGCTGGCTCTCGCCGCTGACCGGTGACGGCTCGCTGGGGTTCTCGGCGGCGGCCGTGCTGGGCGCGGTGTCGGTCGCCGTCCTCTCCTACCTGGGCTTCGACGCCATCGCCTCCTTCGCCGAGGAGGTGACGGGAGGATCGGAGCGGGTGGCGCGGGCGGTGCTGTTCTGTCTGGCCCTGACCGGGGTGCTGTTCATCGTCCAGACCTATCTGGCGGCGCTGCTGATGCCCGTCTCCTCGGCGGAGCTGGCGGCGGACCCGGCGGCGCAGGGCCCGGCCTTCTACGACGCGGTGGAGTCCTCCGTCGGCGACTGGCTGCACGACCTGGTCGCCGTCAGCAAGGCGATCGGCGCGGCCTTCGCGGCGCTGGCCGGGCAGGCGGCGGCCGGCCGACTGCTCTTCGCGATGGCCCGGGAGCGGCGGCTGCCCCGGGCGCTGGCGCGGACCTCGGCGGGGACCCCGCGCCCGGCCCTGCTGGTGGCGGCGGCGGTGACCCTGGTGGCCGCGGTGTGGGCGGCCCGGCGCCCGGACGGGCTCGGCCAGCTGGTCTCGGTGGTGGACATCGGGGCGCTGGCCGCCTTCACCCTGCTGCACGCCTCGGTGGTCGGCTGGTTCGTGGTCAAGCGGAAGGAGGGGCCGCCGAACTGGTGGAAACACCTGGTGGTCCCGGTGCTGGGCGCGGCGGTGACCCTCGCGGTGATCGCCGAGGCGGCCTGGACGGCGCAACTGGTCGGGGCGGTGTGGCTGGTGGTGGGTCTGGGACTGCTGGTGGTCCAGCGGGGCCGACGCGCGGGGATCACGGCGTCCGGCCCCGGAGACGGCGTCGGTCCTGGCGGCTAGCCTGCGTACATGGGTCTGAGCACACGGTCTTACACGGGTCCGACATGGATCTGACATGGGTCTGAACACGTCGGCCGAGGCGCCGCTGCCGGTGGGTCAGGTGTCCCGGCTCATCGGGGGCTGGATCGACCGGCTGGGTCAGGTGTGGGTGGAGGGGCAGATCACGCAGTTGTCCCGGCGGCCGGGCGCGGGGGTGGTCTTCCTGACGCTGCGCGACCCGTCGCACGACATCTCGGTCGGGGTGACCTGCTTCCGGCAGGTCTACGACGAGGTCGCGGACGTGGTGTCGGAGGGCGCGCGGGTCGTCGTCCTGGCCAAGCCGGAGTGGTACGCCCCGCGCGGGCAGCTCTCCTTGCGGGCCACCGAGATACGGCCGGTCGGGGTCGGGGAGCTGCTGGCGCGGCTGGAGCGGCTCAAGCGCTCGCTCGCCGCCGAGGGGCTGTTCGCCCTGGACCGCAAGAAGCCGCTGCCCTTCCTGCCGCAGTTGATCGGGCTGGTGGTGGGGCGGGCCTCGGCGGCGGAGCGGGACGTGCTGGAGAACGCCCGGCGGCGCTGGCCGGCGGTCCGTTTCGAGGTGCGCAACGTCGCCGTCCAGGGGGTGCACGCGGTGCCCCAGGTGATCGAGGCGGTCAAGGAGCTCGACGCGCTGCCCGAGGTCGATGTGATCATCGTGGCGCGGGGCGGGGGCAGCGTGGAGGACCTGCTGCCCTTCTCCGACGAGGAGGTCGTGCGCACGGTCGCGGCGGCCCGCACCCCGGTGGTCTCGGCGATCGGCCACGAGCCGGACTCCCCGCTCCTCGACCTGGTCGCGGACCTGCGCGCCTCGACGCCCACGGACGCGGCGAAGAAGGTGGTCCCGGACGTCGGCGAGGAGCTGGAGCGGGTACGCCAGCTCCAGGGCCGGGGGCTGCGCGCGGTGCGCGGGCTGCTCGACCGGGAGGAGCGGGGGCTCGCGCACGCCCTCGCGCGGCCGGTCTTCGTCCATCCGCGGCGGATGGTGGAGACCCGGGAGGCGGAGGTGGAGGCGCTGCTGGCCCGCGCCCGCCGGACGCTGGGGCACCTGCTCGACCGGGCCGACTCCGAACTCGCGCACACCCGTGCCCGTGTGGTGGCGCTCTCCCCGGCGGCGACCCTGGAACGGGGGTACGCCGTGCTGCAACGGGCCGACGGGCACGTGGTGCGCTCGCCGGAGGAGGTCTCGGCGGGCGAGGTGCTGCGCGCGCGGGTGGCGGCGGGCGAGTTCTCCGTACGGGTGGCGGAACACGCCGGTCCGGGCACTGGTCCAGTCGCTGGTCCAGGCACTCCGCGTCCGGACAGCGGTCCGGAGGCGGAGTGACCTTCACCGCGCCGCGCGCACACGAACCGTACGTACAGGAACGAACTACACACGGGCACGAAATGCGTGTACACACATAAACCGCACGCACAAGAGGGGTAAGAGGGGAAACGGGAATGGCTGGAACCGATACGTCGTTGGGGTACGAGCAGGCGCGGGACGAGCTCATCGAGGTCGTCCGCAAGCTGGAGGCCGGGGGCACCTCGCTGGAGGAGTCCCTCGCGCTCTGGGAGCGGGGCGAGGAGCTGGCGAAGGTCTGCCGGCACTGGCTGGAGGGGGCTCGCGCCCGGCTGGACTCGGCGCTGGCGGCCCGTGAGGCGGAGCCCGGCGGCGCGGCGGACTGAGGGACGGCGGGCCGAGGAGCGGCGGGACCGAGGGGCGAGGGCGGCCCGCAGGAGCCCGCAGGAGCCCTTGAGGGTCACCTACGGTGACGATGCTCACAGGCTTGGAGATTTAGTTGAAAGTTCAACATCTATCTCGTAGAGTTCTGCCCATCGCCCCCTCCCCGCGTGGAAATGAAAGAAGGCTTTCCGATGTCTCTCGTACTTGACTCCGCCGCTCAGGACCTGCTGTTCCGCGAGGCCCGCACCGCCAACACGTTCTCCGACGAGCCGGTGACCGATGAGCAGGTTCAGGCCATATACGACCTGGTGAAGTACGGGCCCACCTCCTTCAACTCGACCCCGCTGCGCATCACCCTGGTCCGCTCGCCCGAGGCCCGCGAGCGCCTCGTCAAGCACATGGCCGAGGGCAACCAGGCCAAGACCGCCAGCGCCCCGCTGGTCGCGATCCTCTCCGCGGACAACGAGTTCCACGAGGAGCTGCCGCAGCTGCTGCCGCACTTCCCGCAGGCGAAGGACGCCTTCTTCTCCGAGCGCACGGTCCGTGAGCAGGCCTCGGTGGTCAACGCCTCCCTCCAGGCCGGGTACTTCATCCTCGGCATCCGCGCCGCCGGTCTGGCCGCGGGCCCGATGACCGGCATGGACTTCGCCGGCATCCAGAAGGAGTTCCTGGACGCCGACCACACCCCGCTGATGGTCGTCAACATCGGCAAGCCGGGTGAGGACGCCTGGTTCCCGCGCTCCCCGCGCCTGGAGTTCGACCAGACCATCACCACCGTCTGAGACCGACGCCGCCCACGCCGCCCACGCCGCCCACCCAGGGCACGCCCCCGGACCGCCGTGCGCCCCCAGAGCGCACCGGCCCGGCGCGAGCCGCCCGGCGGCAGGCAGCCGCCGCCGCCTTCGCGAGCAGGTAGGTAGGTAGGTAGTAGGCAGGCAGGCAGGCAGGCACACGGAAAGAGGCCGCACACCCGATGTCCCGGGTGCGCGGCCTCTTCCGTACGTCACGTTCCTGACGTTCCCGCTCTACCGACCGTTCCGGCCGGGCCGGCGCTACGCGCCTTGCTTGAACTCCAGTGCCGCCGCCATCGCGCCGAGCTGCTCGAAGGAGGCCGTTCCGGTCACCACGGTGACGTGGCCCTGCCCCTGCCGGACGAGCGCGTCGTACTTCTCGCCGTCCCAGCGCTCCCAGGTCGTCTCGCCCGCCTGCTGCGTCTGCCCGGTGGGCGCCGCGCCCAGGGTGACCTTGCCGAGGTACTTGGCCGAGGTGTCGCCGGACTGCTCGACCGCCACGTACTGCTGCTGCGGATCGAGGAAGCCCAGGTGCCAGGCGTCGGTGTCCTTGCGTTCGTACTTCACCGAGGTCGCCCGCCACTCCTTCGCGAGCCCCACGGGCGCGGCCACCGGGTACGGCGCCGCGCGCCGGGCGGTGATCGTCTCCACCCGGTAGTCGACCGTGATCGTCGGATCGGCCTTGTCGTCCTTCGGGATGAACACGTAGATCCCCCCGACCACGAGGCCGATCACCGCCAGCGACCGGACCATGTCCAGGACCGTCTGCTTGCCTTTCATACCTGCCACGCCACCATCGTCCCGCATGGGTGGGCGCGGGCGTTCCCCGGGGGTCGTCCATCCGGGGGCGGCGTCCGGGGCCGTCCGCCGGGGCGGCGACGGACGGGGATCGGACGGGTATCGGACCGGGCCGGACCGGGGTCGGACAGGGGTCGGACAGGGGTCGGGTGACTGCGCAGAGCGACCACCTGACCGATTAGCCGCTCATACGTGCCCCCCTCTGCTCATTTTATCGTCGTACCGATAGAGTTTCCCCACCCTCACATCCCGGCCGTCGTCGCCAGAAAGGTGCGCTCCGATGACCGAGCACAACCTGCCGCCCCAGCTCGAAGTCTCTCCCGAAGCCCCCGACCGCAACCTGGCCCTGGAACTCGTCCGGGTCACCGAAGCCGCCGCCATGGCCGCGGGCCGGTGGGTCGGCCGCGGTGACAAGATCGGCGCGGACGGCGCGGCGGTCAACGCGATGCGGACCCTGATCTCCACCGTCTCGATGAACGGCGTCGTCGTCATCGGCGAGGGGGAGAAGGACGAAGCCCCCATGCTCTTCAACGGCGAGCGGGTCGGTGACGGCACCGGCGCCGAGGTCGACATCGCCGTCGACCCGATCGACGGCACCACCCTGAACGCCAAGGGCATGCCGAACGCGATCGCCGTGCTGGCCGCCGCCGACCGCGGCACCATGTTCGACCCGTCCGCCGTCTTCTACATGGAGAAGCTGGTCACGGGGCCCGAGGCCGCCGACTTCGTCGACATCAACGCCCCGGTCTCGGTGAACATCCGCCGGGTCGCCAAGGCCAAGCGGATGGCCCCCGAGGACGTCACCGTGGTCATCCTCGACCGCCCCCGCCACGAGGGCATCGTCAAGGAGATCCGCGAGACCGGCGCCCGGATCAAGTTCATCTCGGACGGCGACGTCGCGGGCTCGGTCATGGCGGTGCGCGAGGGCACCGGCGTGGACCTGCTCCTCGGCGTCGGCGGCACCCCCGAGGGCATCATCTCGGCCTGTGCCATCAAGTGCCTCGGCGGCACGATCCAGGGCAAGCTCTGGCCGAAGGACGACGCCGAGCGCCGGCGCGCCCTCGACGCCGGGCACGACCTGGACCGCGTCCTGACCACGAACGACCTGGTCTCCGGCGAGAACGTCTTCTTCGTCGCCACCGGCATCACCGACGGCGAGCTGCTGCGCGGGGTCCACTACCGCGCGGAGACGGCGACGACGTCCTCGCTGGTCATGCGGTCGAAGTCGGGCACGATCCGGCAGATCGACTCGACCCACCGCCTGTCGAAGCTCCGCGCCTACAGCGCGATCGACTTCGACCGCGCCCAGTAGCCCAGGAGAGCGCGCGCCGCGTACGGCGGGCGCGGTGACCGGGCACGGCCGGCACGACGAGAGGGGTGGTCCCCGTGCGGGGGGACCACCCCTCTCGTCGCGTCCGGTCTCGTCGCGTCCGGTCTCGCTGTGCCCGCTCTCGTCGCGTCCGGCCCGCCCGGTGGGTGCGGGGGTGTCCGGGGCGGGTACGGGGTGCCCGGGTGCGGGGTGTCCAGGTGCGGCGGGCGCCGCGTACGGTCTCAGCCCGCGGCGGCGACGGTTCCCGCTGCCGCGGGGCCCTGGCGCAGCTCGGCGGACCTGCGGCGCATGCGGCCCAGTACGACCCGGCGCTCCGCCGCGGTGAGCCCGCCCCAGACCCCGTAGGGCTCGGGCTGGAGGAGGGCGTGCTCCCGGCAGGCGACCATCACCGGGCAGCGGGCGCAGACGCGCTTGGCGGCCTCCTCGCGGGAGAGCCGGGCCGCGGTGGGCTCCTTGGAGGGGGCGAAGAAGAGCCCCGCCTCGTCCCGGCGGCACACCGCCTCCGCGTGCCACGGGCCGTCCGCTTCCCTGGCAGGCACCCGCGGCTGCGGCACGGTGGCCGAGCGCCCCTGAAGACTCTGGACGGCGGAGAGCTGCAGGGACTGATGCGGCGGATGCGGCACGGTCTACTCCTGACGACGGGGACGCGAGCGAGAGACGATGCAGCTGTCCCTACCCGCTGTGCGGGGCCCTATGCACTGCGGGCGGCCGGGCGCCGGAGGTTCGACTGAAATGTGACGCTGTCATGAGCCACCGCGTACGGGCCCCCGCCCGGCCGGTCCCACGGCCCCCGGCGGCGGGAAACCGTACGTTCGGACGGCCGGGAGCCGCGCCGGCCCGGACGTGTTCCCCCCGGCCCGGCGCCCCGCGCGCCCCCGTGCGCACTCCGGCGCCCCGAACGGCCTTCGGCCATATCCCGCCGTTCCGAGGACACCCCCATGTCCCGCTTCCCCGGCGGAAGTTGTCCGGTATCCGCTCCGCGCGGGCGCCTTCACCCGGCCCTGCTCTCCCTGGCGCGACGGTCCGGAAGAAGAACCGGAAGGAGTGGAACCGGAAGAGCCGGCCCAGCCGTTCCGGGCGTCAGCCTTCCAGGCGCTTGCGCAGTTTCAGGGCCAGGTCGACCAGGCGGGAGCCCGTCTTGGGGCGGGCCTCGATGTTGCCGAGGAGGGAGAAGCCCCGGACGATCACCACCGGCGCGTGCGGGTCGGTGCCGGCGCGGCCGTCGCCGTGGACCTCGAAGTTGCCGAGGACCCCGCTGCCGTAGCCGCGGAGTGTGACATTCTCCGGGACTTTGATCTCGACGTTCCCGAGGATGCAGGTCACGTCGATCTCGGTGACCTGCTGCTCGAAGACCGCCTCGGTGAGGTCGATGCTGATGTCGCCCATGAGCGAGATCGCGCGGGTGTGCGCGCCCGGGCGCCAGTGGCCCTTGCGGACGGCGCTGCTGCACACGGAGAGCACGGTGTCCGCGGAGGTGGCGCCGTACGCGCCGAAACGGTTCTCCGGGAGGGCGGGAGCCGCGTCGGCGCGGGCGCCGCCGGGCACGGGCAGGTCCCGTACGAGTGCTTCCAGCTCACCGACCGTCTTGACGGCGTAGAGCAGGTCCAGGCGCTCGGAGTGTTCCTCGGCGTTGAGCCGGCCCTCGGCGACGGCGTCGGCGAGGACGCTCGCGAACCGGTCCCGGTCGGCGTCGGAGGCGCGCATCCCGGTGGGGACGGCCACACGGGCGGTCGCGGGGACGGCCACGGGGGCAGCGGCAGGGGCAGGGGCGGCAGGGTGCTTTTCCAGGTCCACGCCACCCAGCATAGCGAGACACGATAGATCGCGATACTCCCGAGTGAGCCTTACCTCACAGACACACCCCGGACGGGAGGTCCTACGCTGGTGAACCGCGCTGCCAAGAGGCCGTCAGTGTTGTCTGCCGAGTGAGGAATGCCCCCGATGCCCGCTAGCCCCCGCCCGTCCAGCCCGGCGTTCGCCTACACCGATCTGCTGCCCCTGGGCGAGGACACCACCCCCTACCGGCTGGTGACCGCCGAGGGCGTCTCCACCTTCGAGGCGGACGGGCGCACCTTCCTCAAGGTGGAGCCGGAGGCGCTGCGCACGCTCGCCGAAGAGGCGATCCACGACATCCAGCACTTCCTGCGCCCCGCCCACCTCGCCCAGCTGCGCCGGATCATCGACGACCCGGAGGCCAGCGCGAACGACAAGTTCGTGGCGCTGGACCTGCTGAAGAACGCGAACATCGCGGCGGCCGGCGTCCTGCCGATGTGCCAGGACACGGGCACCGCGATCGTGATGGGCAAGCGCGGCCAGAACGTCCTGACCGAGGGCGGCGACGAGGCGGCCCTCTCGCGCGGCATCTTCGACGCCTACACCCGGCTGAACCTGCGGTACTCGCAGATGGCCCCGCTCACCATGTGGGAGGAGAAGAACACCGGCTCGAACCTGCCCGCGCAGATCGAGCTGTACGCGACCGACGGCGGCGCGTACAAGTTCCTCTTCATGGCCAAGGGCGGCGGCTCGGCCAACAAGTCCTTCCTCTACCAGGAGACCAAGGCCGTCCTCAACGAGGCGTCCATGATGAAGTTCCTGGAGGAGAAGATCCGCTCGCTCGGTACGGCGGCCTGCCCGCCCTACCACCTGGCGATCGTGGTCGGCGGCACCTCGGCCGAGCACGCGCTCAAGACCGCCAAGTACGCCTCCGCGCACTACCTGGACGAGCTGCCGCGCGAGGGTTCCCCGCTCGGCCACGGCTTCCGTGACGAGGCACTGGAGCAGCAGGTCTTCGAGCTGACCCAGAAGATCGGGATCGGCGCCCAGTTCGGCGGCAAGTACTTCTGCCACGACGTACGGGTCGTGCGGCTGCCGCGCCACGGCGCCTCGCTGCCCGTCGCCATCGCCGTCTCCTGCTCGGCGGACCGCCAGGCCACCGCGAAGATCACCGCCGAGGGCGTCTTCCTGGAGCAGCTGGAGACGGACCCGGCGCGCTTCCTCCCGGAGACCACGGACGAGCACCTGAGCGAGGCGGCGGACGTCGTCTCCATCGACCTGAACCAGCCGATGGAGGCGATCCTCGCGACGCTGACCGCGCACCCGGTCAAGACCCGCCTCTCCCTGACCGGCCCGCTGGTCGTGGCGCGCGACATCGCGCACGCCAAGATCAAGGAGCTGCTGGACTCGGGCGCGCAGATGCCGCAGTACCTCAAGGACCACCCGGTCTACTACGCGGGACCGGCCAAGACCCCCGAGGGCTACGCCTCCGGCTCCTTCGGCCCGACCACGGCCGGGCGGATGGACTCGTACGTGGAACAGTTCCAGGCGGCGGGCGGCTCCAAGGTCATGCTGGCCAAGGGCAACCGCTCGCAGCAGGTGACGGACGCCTGCGGCGCGCACGGCGGCTTCTACCTCGGCTCGATCGGCGGCCCGGCGGCCCGGCTGGCCCAGGACTGCATCAAGAAGGTCGAGGTCCTGGAGTACGAGGAGCTGGGCATGGAGGCGGTCTGGCGGATCGAGGTCGAGGACTTCCCGGCCTTCATCGTCGTGGACGACAAGGGCAACGACTTCTTCCGCGACCCCGCCCCGGAACCCACCTTCACCCACATCCCGGTCCGCGGCCCGGGCCTCTGACCCCTGGCCCTGGCCCTGGCCCTGGCCCTGGCCCTGGCCCTGGCCCTGGCCCTGGCCTCTGACCCTGCTGACGAGCCCCACCCCGAGAGCCCCGGCACCGGCCGGGGCTCTCGGTCGTTCCCGTTCCGTTTCCGCCGTTTCCGCCGTTTCCCTCGGTGCGCGCGGGGGACTGTGCGGACTCTGCCGTCATGGGTTCGGGCACCGGTAGTGGACGTAGTCACCTTGAGGGCCGACGCATTCGAATCCGGACTTGAGCAGGACGCGGCCGGAGGCCGTGTTCTCGGTGAGGTGTCTGGCGGTCAGCCGGTCCGTACCGGTCAGGCTGAAGGCGAAGGCGACAAGTCGGCGGACGGCTTCCGTCGCGTACCCGTTGCCCCAGGTGTCCTCCCGCAGGACGTACCCGACGCGGCCCTCCCCGGACGGGTAGCGGCGGAGTTTGGCCACTCCGACCAGGTGCCGTCCGGCCTCGATGCCGAGGACGTGCCGGACCACCGGCTCGGCGTGGGCCCAGGTGTGGGCCTGGGTGACGTACCGCTCGGCCTCGGCCCGGGTCATCTCCCCTCGCCCCAGGTAGCGGACGGACCCACCGCGGTACACCCGCCGGACGTGAGGAGCGTCGTCGGCCCGCAGGTGCCGCAGGAGGACGGTCACAGGGCTGCCAGGGTTTTCGCGAGTTCGGCGGCCGTCGGCCGCCCGGCCGGCTTCGCGAGGAGGACGTCCCGCAGCCGATCCTGCAGGGCGGGCCATGGTGCGGCCCGGTCCAGAGGGACCTCGCGGTTGGCGATGCGGGAGCGCAACTGTGCCGGAGAGAGGTTCTTCGGGTCGACTCCGGCGGCCGTGTAGTCCAGGGGCCAGCGGCCGGTGACGCAGGTCCACAAGGTGGCGGCGAGTGCGTAGACCTCGGCGGCCGGATCGGGGGTGACGGGCTGGATGCCGACGGAGATGGAGGCGGCGAGTTCGGGAGCGAGCAGGTGGGTGATGCCGCCACGGAACTCGGGTCCGGGCTCGAACCCCTTCGTCCAGGCCCAGGACACATCGAGGAGGCGGACCCCGCTGCCCGTGTGAATGCCGTGGGCAGGCTGGAGGTCGGCGTGGACCCATCCGGCGGCGTGCAGATCGGCCACGGCACGGGCGAGGCCGGCCGCCCCGGTGACGGCCAGGTTCTGCGCGTGGGCGCGGGTGCGGATGTGGGCGGGCACGGGAGCGGGAGCGGGAGAGTCAGCGGAGGACCGGAGCGGGGCGAACACCTCCCAGGTCGACGGGCCCTTGAACCACGGGGTCACGAGCCAGTAGCCGTCCTCGTACCGGCCGCGGGTCACCTCGTAGCCGTCGAGCCTGTCCAGGACAGCGGCCTCCCGCGCGGTGGCAGCCGCTCCCTCGCCGTACCCGGCCTTCACGGCCACGACCGCGGCGGGTCCGGTCGCCCTCCACACCGCGGAGCCGCGGCGGTCGGTGATCTCGCTCAACTCGATGGCGCCTCCGCAGGCTTCCTCGGCCGCGGCGTGGGCGTCAACGGGGCAGGCAGGGAACTCGACCATGCTTTCACGGCCTTCCAGTCAGGTGCGGGGAACGGGGCGAACACGTCTCTGCCGTCATCCGCGGACGTGGCGACCGTCCCGGCCAGCGTGGGGGTCGCGTGGAGGAACCGGGGGTCGACGGGGCGGACGGCGGGCCGGACCGGTAAGAAGGAGAACGGCGGAGCCGGGATGCGGCGGCCCTGTCCGTCCTCGGTGCTCTCCCCCTCCCCGAACTTTCCGATCATGAGACCGACCGCCCCGTACAGGTGCTTGAGGGCCCAGTGCGGCCAGCCCATGAGCCTCCGGTGCGGTACCGCGTTGATCCTGCCGGTGATGACGACGTTCTCGCAGACGAACGCACCCCGTCCACGGGCGGTCAGCGGCCGGACCCATTCGGCGGCCTGGACGCAGGCCCAGAAGACTTCGGCCTCCACCGCGTCCGTGTCGTCGGAGGCGATCTCGTACACCGTCCAGCCGTTCAGTCCGCCGTCCAGCGAAGCCCGCAGGTAGGGGCAGTGCGCGGTGACGGCTTCCGCGTACGGGGCAGCCGCCACGGTGATCGGGTGGCTGGTGCGGGCCTCGACGAGGCGAAGCGCCCCGGCCGAGGGCCGGGACGTTTCCCCGATGCGGTGAAGGGTCACCGGTTCCTCTTCCTGGACGGGACGACGTCGTCGCCGTCGCCCCCTGTCGGGCTGCAGTTCCACTCCCCCAGCACTTCGCCGGTGTCCCGGTAGCGTGCGACGGCAACGGTGTCCAGGTTCCCCTCGGCATCGGTGAACCAGATGTCGGGCAGGACGCACCCGAAAGCCGCCTCGTACTCGCTCACCCAGGAGACGGGGCCCGCACCGTTGATCGCGGCGTGCAGGACGAGCTGCCCGGCGGTCTTCGCGCAGAAGGCCGGGTAGTCCGGGTCGTCCAGAAGGCGGTGCCACTCGGCGTCGACCGCGCCGGAGAACATCTCCGGCGCGGTGTCGCCCCGCTCGAAACGCCGGCCGGTGAGGGTCAGGAACCTGCTCAGTTCGACCCGTTCCACGGTGGTTGCGCTCATGGTGGTGCTCCTCTCGTCGGCGGTCCTTGCCCCAGGGCCCGGAAGGGTTCGGCCAGGCACGTGCGGAAAGGATGCTGAGAGCCTTCCGGTACGGGACCGGCATCTCCACCGCCACGAGGCCGACAGCTTTCGCGGCGGCGGGAGCACAGTTCGTTACGGACCACAGCCGGCGCCAGGGAACTCCGCGGACACCTCGAACTCTTCACGGCAACCACCACTGCGGCACTGCCCCGATAAGGTCCGGGCCATGTACCCCGTCTCCCTCTCGGTCCTGCGTCTCGGCCTCCGCGAGATCGCTCCCGACGACGTTGATGCAGTCCATGCCGTCTACGGCAACGAGGAGGCCACCCGGCACCTTTCGTTCGAACCGCGTACGAGGGAGCAGGTGGCGGCCATCGTCGGCCGTTCCATCGCCTCCGCCGCCGCACACCCCAGGGACGAGTACTGCCTCGCCGTGACGGCCCGGGAGACGGCGGAGCTGATCGGGTACGCCAGGCTGGCCCTCGACCCTCACCAGCAGAGGGCCGGGACCATGGGTTTCGCCCTCCGCCCGGAAGTGTGGGGGCAGGGTCTGGGGACGGAGACCGTTCGCGTCCTCCTGAGCCTCGCCTTCGACCACCTCGACCTGCATCGTGTGTGGGCCGCTCGGGCGCCCCTCAACACCGCATCGCACAAGACCTTGATCCGTGCCGGAATGACGGAGGAGGGGCACATCCGTGAGCACGTCCACGTGCGTGGAGCGTGGCGCGACTCCCTCACCTACTCGATCCTTGATCACGAGTGGAAACGGCACGCCGGTCACCACTGACACCCCCACCCCGAGAGCCCCGGCACCGGCCGGGGCTCTCGGTCGTTCCCGTTCCGTTCGCGTCGCAACGACCTGCTGGGCGGAGCTGGTGGGAAGCGTCCTCGCCGGTTTCCTGTTCTGGAAACTCGAACCTCTTGCGCCCTCCCTGTCGGGTCGGGAGTATCGGACACATCACTGAGCGGTACGAGAGAAGAACTCCATGCGGGCGACGAAATATGTCGGTGAATGTGACGAGAACGAATGCCCGGGCGCATTCACCACCGACCGGGGAAGCTACCTTTTCCAAGGTGATGCGGTGACAGATCATGGCATGTCCATTCCCGCTGGTGAGGGAATCATGGAGGTTCCTGCCTCGATCGTGAAGGAACTCGTCAAGAAGGCTATCCGTGATGGCCTCGTCTAAGAATCCGTTCAACGAGTTCGAGCGCGAGGCGTTCCGCCTCGAAACCCTGGACAACTATAACATCCCCAGCTCCGCCGAATACTTCCGGGCGTTTCTCGCCGGAGAAGAGCAGCCCGAGAGCTTCAAGAAAAGCTCATGGGTGACGACCGTACGCAACGCCACCGAAAGCGGCAAGCGCATGTACCGAGTGCATGTCCTGTCCCGCCCCCTGACGGAATATCTCCGCTATGAACTCGGGTGGGGTTACCACCGCAACGCCGAAGCGGGAGAGGAGTTCTTCATCCTCGACACCACCGGACAGGAGAACCCTCTTGAGGGAGTACCCGACTTCTGGCTCTACGACAATGCGACAGTGAGCGTCATGCACTACGACGGATCTGCCGCGTTCACAGGCTCCGAGATCCTTCCGGAGGATCGCGCGTCGGAGTTCATCGCGTACAGGGACAAGGCACTCTCCTTGGCCGTGCCGTTCTCCGAGTGGTGGGCGGAGCACGGCACGGGGTGAACAGAGCAGAACTCGGCGCAGCACTGCGGGCACTACGGGAGGCTTCCGGCAGGGAGGCCAAAGCCGTGGCCCGCAGTGCTGTCATGTCTACGAGCAAGCTGAGCAAGATCGAGCTGGCGAAGGTCGCGCCCAGCGTGACGGATGTCGACCGCATCCTTACGGCCATAGGCGTATCGGATGAGGTCAAGGCCACCTACATGGCCGTAGCCAGAGCAGAGGCAACCGAATCCACGGCATGGCGTCTGGTGCGCCGTATGGGCCACTACAAGAAGCAGCAGCAGACCAAGGCCCTAGAAACCCAGATGAATCTGCTGCGGCTCTTTCAACCGGCCCTGGTTCCCGGCCTGCTCCAGACCCCTGAGTACATTCGAGCGGTCCTCTCTCGGCACGACCTGGGCACAGAACAACTGGCGCGCACCATGAGCGTTCGGATCGACAGGCAAAGCGTTCTGTACGATCCTAAAAAGGACCTTCGGTTCATCATTACGGAACCCGCCCTGCGGTGGCGCATCCTTCCCGCTCCGATGATGGCCGGCCAGATGGACCGGATTCTTTCAGTATCCCGCCTGCCAAATGTCGACCTTCGTGTCGTACCCCTTGAGGCCGCTCAGCATGACTTCCCGAACCATTCGCTCGTGATCAGGGATGACAGGCTGGTGACGGTGGAGACCGTCCATGCCGAACCGGCGGTCACCGACCCTCGCGATGTTGCGCTCTACGTGCACAAGTTCGAAGGGTTCGCCGCCACGGCGCTTTCCGGTGACGACATGCGCGCCATGCTCGGCCGTATCCGGGACGAGTTCTTGCGCGAACAGGAAACTGGCTAGCGCCCCTCCCCCGCGCCCGGACACCATTGGCCTGTCGATTCCCGAGGACAGCGGCGAAGGAGTGCGCAATGGTGACCGAGACGGACGGGTGGGAGTACGTGACCTACGCGCCCCCGGGGCACGCGTGTTCGGTCTGTCTGCGGGATATCGAGCCCCTCGACCCCGTGCGCCGGGGAACCGTCGAGCGGGTTCCGGGTCCGCCGGTGGTGGTCTACCGGCACGCGGGGGAATGCCCCGCCCCGGAACGCGACCGCGACCGCGACCGCGACCGCGACTGCGACTGCGACTGCGGTGTGACGGACCCGCAGGCATCGCGGGACGGCCGGACACGGGTCACCGGCGCCACCGGCGGACCCGGCGGACCCGGCGGACCCGGCGGACCCGGCGGACCCGGCGGACCCGGCGGACCCGGCGGACCCGGCGCCGCCGCGTCCTCCCGGACGGCGCGGCCGGGGCCGTGAGGGGGACGGAGACTTCCGCCCACCGAGGGCGGGGGACGGCCGGACACGGGCCGTCAGCAGATCAGGAAGGCACGACGATGACCGATCTGTACAGCCTCGACATCACCGGAGCCGCGTTCGGCAAGGCGTGCGGGGGCAACACCCATCCGGACGGTGAGGCGTGCGTGACCTTCGCGAGGGTCGGGCCGGATGTGTGGGCCCTGGGTGACAGCAAGCGGCCGGCTGCCGAGCCGTTGCGCTTCACCACCGCCGAGCTGGACGCGGCGGGCATCGATCCCGCCCGCTTCGACCTCTCCGCGTAGCCCTCGGCACTCCCTTGAAAGGGGCGGTCCCGCCGTTCTCACCGACGTGCGGGGCCGTCATCACCCCACCTCCTGGAATGGAGCGGCAGTGCACCACCACGGCTACGCGTGGCTCGGGGAGAAGAGGGCCTTCGACAAGGAGAGCCTTCGCAGGCCGCCCGGCCAGGCCCCGACCGCGACCAGTGCGCAGGAGGTCATCGACCGGTATCGGGAGGCCCTGGCCGTGTTCCCGGCCTCCGACCTGCCCCCGGTCCAGACCGCGCACTGGCTGATGAAACCGCCCTCGATGATCCGGGGGACCTGGCGGGAACCCAAGGAGGCCGGGGAATGGCTGGGATCGCAGCTCGCGGAGTTCGCCCCCCGGTTCGCCGTGGAAACCGAGCGGGACGTGACGCGCCTCGTGGTGCTGGTGAAAGCCGCCGTCGAACGGCTGGCACGGGGCGGGGACGTCTCCCTCGGCCACTACCTGAAAGGCACCGTCTTCCACTCCATCGCCCTGGTCACCTGCTCCCCGAACCACACCGAGCCGGAACTCCCCTGCCCCGCCCGGCAGCCCCGCCCCGGACAGAGGCCCCTCTGACGCCGGAGCCCGTGGTGATGGTGGTGGCGGCGCGCCCGGTGCCCCCGTGGCGGCTCAGTGGACGGAGAACCCGCCGTCGACGAAGATCGCCTGCCCTGTGACATAGGCGGAGGCGCGGCTCGCCAGGAACACCGCCGCGCCCGCGAAGTCCTCGGGCAGGCCGTTGCGCCCGGCCAGCGTGCGAGCGGCGAGCGCCGCCACCTTCTCCGGGTCGGACGACAGCCGCGCGTTGAGCGGCGTCATGACGAACCCCGGCACCAGGGTGTTGCAGGTGACGCCGTACGGCGACCACGCTTCGGCCTGCGAACGGGCCAGTGACTCCAACGCCCCTTTGGAGACGCCGTAGGCGCCGCTCTGGACGAACGCCCGGTGTGCCTGCTGGGAGGAGATGTGGATGATCCGCCCGAAGCCCCGTTCGGCCATGCCGGGCCCGAAGCGCTGCCCCAGCAGGTAGGGCGCCTCCAGGTTCACCGCCATCGTGGTGTTCCACACCTCCTCGCCCAGCTCGCCCATCGGGGGCCGCAGGTTGACCCCGGCGGAGTTGACGAGGACGTCGGGTTCCCCGAACGCCTCCGCCGCCTCCTCGGCCGCCGCGCGCATGCCTTCGCGCGTGCTCAGGTCGGCGCTCACCCAGGCCGCCCGGCAGCCGTCGGCCGCCAGCTCGCCGACCGTCGCGACCAGCTCCGCCTCCTTGCGCGCCACGACCACGACGCTCGCTCCCGCGCGCGCGAGGGCCCCGGCGATGGCGCGGCCGATGCCGGAACTGCCGCCGGTCACCACGGCGACCCGTCCATCCAGCGAGAACAGTTCGGAGAGGTAGGTCTGCGAAGTCATGCCCGAACCCTAAAGGCTGCGACCTGGCTGCGACCGCGCTGCGACCGGGCTGTGAGGACTGCATGCACTTGTCACGTTGGGTCACTTGCCGGGAGTGGCGAAATGTCACATACGAAGTCAATACATCACGTGTGAAGTGGCACTGATGGCCAACTGACCAGCGGGAACAGGAGTTCAGTTGGTTCCCGAGGAGAATCGGCTGAGTATGGAGATTCGCCTGAAACCCGTCGCGTGAAGTGACTAGCGTGTGGTCCAGCGCCGATCCGTACGTCGTCCCGTACGCAGTTCCGTACGCGGTTCCGGTACGCATCCGCGCGGGCTCATTCTCATGCACAGGTGGGGAGTTCACCGTCATGGCACCAAAGAAACGTCCACGGCCCAACGCGACGACCATGAAGATGGTCGGCGCCCAGGTGGCCGTCTGCCGCGTAGCGAAACATCTGACACAGAAGCAGCTCGGCGACCTCATCGGGCTGCACTCCGAGACCGTCGCCTCCATCGAGCAGGGCCGCCGGGTGCTGATGCCCGACGTCGCCGAGCTGATGGACCGGGCCCTGGGGCTGCCGGGGGTACTGACCGTCGCCGCGACCCAGATGCCCCAGGTCGACGTCACCCCGCCCTGGGTGGAGGAGTACCTCGATCTGGAGTTCCGCGCCCTCGCCCTGTCCTGGTACGACACCCTGGTCGTCCCGGGCCTGCTCCAGACGGACGACTACGCCCGAGCCGTCTTCGGCTGCCGCATCCCGGCCATGGGAGAAGTGGAGATCGACCTCCAGATCACGAACCGGATGCAACGGCAGCAGATACTGACCAGGCCGATCCCGCCGGTGCTCAGCTTCATCCTGTGGGAACCCATCATCCGGACCAGGATCAGCGGGGACGAGGTCTACTGGAAGCAGATGCAGCACCTGCGCACCTGCATGGACCGGCCCACCATGTCTATCCAGATCCTGCCGCTCAGCCGCGACACCCATGCGGGCCTCGACGGCCCGTTCATCCTGCTGGAGACCCCGGAACGTCAGGTCCTCGGGTACTCCGAAACACAGCAAGGAAGTCACCTCGTCAGCGATCCGAACGAGGTCGGCATCCTGACTCAGAGGTATGGCATGCTGCGATCCCAGGCCCTCAACGTCGATGCGACCAGGGACCTGTTGGATCAGCTACTAGGAGAACGATGAGCATCGCACTCAAGTGGTTCAAGTCCAGCTACAGCGGCAGCAACGGCGGCGCCTGCCTCGAAGTCGCCGTCGACTGGCGGAAGTCGAGCTACAGCGGTAGCGACGGCGGCCAGTGCGTCGAGGTCGGTACTGCCGCCTGGCACAAGTCCAGCCACAGCGGTAGCGACGGCGGCAACTGCGTCGAGGTCGCCTCCTGTTCCTGCGCCGGGCAGGTGCACGTACGGGACTCCAAGGTTCTGGACGGGCCGACGCTCACCCTCGCGCCCGGGAGCTGGGCCGCCCTCACCGGATGGGTCAGGGGCTGACCCGGACCCACCCGGCCTACGCCGAGAACGACGCCCGGCCGGTGAACCGGCCGGGCGTCGGGGTGTTCAGGGGTTGTCGGGCGGCGGGCGGTTACGCGAAGCGCTGGGCGGAGGAGCCGTTGCAGGGCTGGAGGCGGAGCTGGTCGCGGGCGGCGGCGACGGTCAGGCACAGGGACGGGGCGCCGGCCGGGCGGAGGGTGGAGCCGTCGCGGACGAACTGCTGGTTGGCGCCACCGTGGCAGTTCCAGATGATCAGGCCGGTGCCGGAGCCGTAGCCGCCGGGGACGTCCAGGCAGCGGTCGTGGGTGAGTTCGGTACGGACGGTCTTGCGGGCCGCGTCGTACCACCAGCCCTGGTTACGGCCGCCGTGGCAGTCCCAGCCCATCACCTTCGTGTCGTTGGCGCTGGAGCCGCCGAAGACGTCGAGACAGGTGCCGGTCGCCTCGGCGCGCAGCGGCTTGAAGAGGTCGTCCCAGGCCCCGGCCTGGAGGACGGGCGTGCCGGTGCTCACCGGGTCGGCGCACGACGCCTCGCGCAGGCCCGAGGTGTAGAGCTGGGTCAGACAGGACGCGAAGGCGCCGTGGCCCCGGTAGTTGGGGTGGAAGGACTGGCGGGCGGTGTTCTCGTCCCACGGGAAGTGGTCGGCGAGGTCCAGGTAGAGGCCGCGGGCCCAGGTGTCCTCCATGCACACCTCGTGGCCGTGGAAGAGGCGCGAGTTGTCGAGGTAGGTGGCTCCGGAGGCGAGGGCCGCCGCGCGGATGCCCTTCTCGAAGGTGGGGACGGCGTAGTTGCGGCCCCAGGCGGCGTCGGAGTCGTAGCCGGCGCAGCCGCCGGGGAGCTTTCCGGGGAAGTTGGGGTTGTCGTTGTAGTCGGGGCCGATGGGGCTGGGGTAGCCCATGACGACCATCTTGTAGTCGGTGTCCGCGTACCCGGCGCCGCGCATGACCGTCCGCAGGTCCGCGACGGTGGCCTCGACCTTGGGCCGCAGGCCGTCGACGCGGGCCTGCCAGCCCGGGGCGTACTTGGGCTCGCAGGGGCCCTGCGGGAGGACCCAGCGGGTGACGCAGTCGGTCATCACGGGGCCGAACTGGAGGTCGTCGTTGGCCCCGGCGACCAGCAGCACCATCTTGATCTTCGTGTTGCGGGCCTTGACGGCGAGGCTGTCGCTCTGCACCAGCTCGTCGGCGTACTGCTTCCCGCCGCCGATCCGGATGTTGCCGGTGTACGCGCCCGAGCAGGCGACGTTGAAGGTCAGGTCGGCCTGGATGCCGGTGCGGTGGATCGCCGCGTCGGGCGAGCGGTGGCACTGGTTGGTGGGCGTGTTGGTCGCCGGGTCGTAGTTCCCGACGCCCTCGCCCGAGATCTCGCTGTCGCCCAGTGAGATGAGACCGCTCTTGCGCTCCGCGAGCGGGCGGATCGCGGGGTTCCCGTAGATCCGGGTGGCCTCGGCGGCCCGGATCGCCTCCAGCTCGGGTGAGAGCGGAGTGACGGCCGAAGCCCGGGGGGCCGGTGCGGCCGGGGCGGCGGCCTGGGCCGTGGGGGTGACGGCGGTGACGCCCCCGAGAGCGGCCACGGCCGCCGCCAGGGCGGCGACGGTAGACCTGAGCCTGGGCTTCGTACGTGCACGTGCCATGAACGCCTCCCCGATGTCAGTGTTACCCACGGTATTTACTGGCCGGTAGCCGAATTGGGAACACCTCGAACAAGACAATTGCTCAACTTCTTCAGGAGGCGAGGAAAATGACCGAGGTTCAGCAGCCCGAGGAACAGGCCGGAGCGCCGTCCGGAGCACAGCCGGGAGCGGGAGCGGCGCCCGGGGCGTTCCGCACCGAGCACGACTCCATGGGTGACGTACAGGTCCCGGCGCACGCCAAGTGGCGGGCCCAGACCCAGCGCGCGGTGGAGAACTTCCCCGTCTCCGGCCAGCGGCTGGAGCGCGCCCACATCGCGGCCCTGGCCCGGATCAAGGGGGCGGCGGCCACCGTCAACGCGCGGCTCGGCGTCATCGACGCGCGGACGGCCGCCGCGATCCGCTCCGCCGCCGACGAGGTCGCCGAGGGGCGCTGGGACGACCACTTCCCGGTGGACGTCTTCCAGACCGGTTCGGGGACCTCCTCGAACATGAATGCCAACGAGGTGATCGCCACCCTGGCGGCCGAGCGGCTGGGGCGGGAGGTCCACCCCAACGACCAGGTCAACGCCTCGCAGAGCTCCAACGACGTCTTCCCCTCCTCCGTGCACATCGCCGCGACCGGCGCCGTCCTCGGCGAGCTGATCCCGGCCCTGGAGCACCTGGCCGCCGCGCTGGAGCGCAAGGCCGCCGCGTTCGCGGGGGTCGTCAAGGCCGGGCGGACCCACCTGATGGACGCCACCCCGGTCACCCTCGGCCAGGAGTTCGGCGGGTACGCGGCCCAGATCCGCTACGGCGTCGAACGGCTGCGCTCCGCCCTGCCCCGGCTCGCCGAACTGCCGCTGGGCGGGACGGCGGTGGGCACGGGGATCAACACCCCGCCCGGGTTCTCCGCCGCCGTGATCACCGAGGTGGCCGCCGCCACCGGGCTGCCGCTGACCGAGGCGCGCGACCACTTCGAGGCCCAGGGGGCGCGGGACGCGCTGGTGGAGACCTCGGGGATGCTCCGTACGGTCGCCGTCTCGCTCACGAAGATCTGCAACGACCTCCGCTGGATGGCTTCCGGGCCGCGCACCGGATTGGCCGAAATCCATCTGCCGGATCTCCAGCCGGGGTCCTCGATCATGCCCGGAAAGGTCAATCCGGTGGTCCCGGAGGCCGTTCTGATGGTCGCCGCGCAGGTGATGGGGAACGACGCCACGGTCGCGGTGGCGGGCGCGTCGGGCAACTTCGAACTCAATGTGATGCTCCCGGTGATGGCCCGCAACCTCCTCGAATCGATCCGGCTGCTCGGCTCCGCGAGCCGGCTGCTGGCCGACCGCACGATCGACGGGATCACCGCCGACACGGCCCGGGCCAGGGAGTACGCCGAGTCCTCGCCCTCGGTGGTGACCCCGCTGAACCGGTACCTCGGCTACGAGGAGGCCGCCAAGGTCGCCAAGAAGGCCCTCGCCGAACGGAAGACGATCAGGGAGACGGTCCTGGAGTCCGGCTACGTCGAGCGGGGCGCCCTCACCCTGGAACAGCTGGACGAGGCGTTGGACGTGCTGCGGATGACCCGGCCCTGAGAAAGAGCCCCGGGAGGGGCCGGATTCGGTCGATTCCCGTCCCCGCAGACCTCCGTGACCTGCACCGCAGCGGGGGCGCGGGGGGCCGTCCTAAGATCTGCGCATGACAGGAACCTCCAGGCCCGGGGGCGGGACGGCGCGGGACGGCGCGCGGGGCGCGTACTGGGAGCCCGGGGAGCAGATCCTCTGGCGTTACCGCGACCACTCCCCGGGGACGAAGGGCCGGGTGCACATCTGCCGCCCGGTGACCGTGGTGCGGGACAGCGCGGAGCTGCTGGCGGCCTGGATGGCGCCCGGCACCGAGTGCGTCAAGCCGGTGCTCGCCGACGGCACTCCCGTCCACGAGGAGCCGCTGGCCACCCGGTACACCGCGCCCCGGACCACGGCGCGTTCGCGGTGGGCCGGCACGGGCGTGCTGAAACTGGCCCGGCCCGGGGACCCGTGGTCGGTGTGGCTGTTCTGGGAGCACGGCTGGCGGTTCAAGAGCTGGTACGTGAACCTGGAGGCGCCGCGGTCGCGGTGGTCCGGCGGGGTCGACTCCGAGGACCACTTCCTCGACATCTCCGTCTACCCGGACCGGAGTTGGAAGTGGCGCGACGAGGACGAGTTCGCGCAGGCGCAGCGGTCCGGCCTGATGGGTCCGGGGCAGGCGCGGCGGGTGCGGGAGGCGGGCCGGGCGGCGATGGGCCTGATCAAGGAGTGGGGGACGCCGTTCCGCGACGGCTGGCAGGACTGGCGGCCCGATCCGGCCTGGGAGGTTCCGGAGCTGCCGGGTGACTGGGACCGCACCCCGGCGCACATGTCGTCATGAGACCCTTGATGCGCCCCCGGGGCCCGAACGTAGGATCGTTGTCCGCGTCGCCGCACGTACGGTCGGCACGGGCGACCGGTGCACGTACCGTCGGTGCGCACGGGCGGCGCGCGGGACACTCCCTCGCAAGCACCGTGCGGTGCGCGTGAGGTGACCGGGGGTCATCACCGAGCGAGAGGCGACGAGCGGGCGGGGGATGCCCCGGACGGGTTTCCGGGGGTGCCTCCGGAGGAAGTCCGGGGAGAGGTACCGCGGGGCGATGGTGTCCCCGCCGCTGAGCGGGTATACCGCGACTGACCGAGTTGAGTGCAGCGCACATCGAGCGCAAACGGACGGAATTGCACGCGTGACGGAGTACCCCACCTCTCAGGAGGGCCCGCAGCCTGCCACGGCCGCCGCGACCCCGGCCCCGGGCGGCTCCGCCGTGCCCTCGGCCGCCGGTGTGGTGGCCGACGACCTGGGCCACGGCAAGGCGCCCGTCCCGGCGGAGGCCACCCGCCCGGAGATCCCGACGGCCCGCCGCCCGGACCCCGGCCCGGAGGGCGTCCCCGCACGGGACACCGAGGCAGCGCACAACGCGGGGCACGGCGAGGACCCCGGCCCGGCCACGGCTCCGGCCGAGTCCGTCGCCTTCGGCGACGGTGGCGGGGGTGCCGGACGCCACGGCGGGGGCGCGGTGATAGCGGGAGGCCAGGCGGGGGAGACCGGGGTGGCCCGCCGCGAGGGGGACCGGCTGCGTTTCGTCGGGGCCGCCACGCGGCGCATCGCCCGCGGCATCGACCTGGACGAGATCGTGCTCGGCCTGTGCCGGGCCACGGTGCCGACCTTCTCGGACGCCATCCTGGTCTACCTCCGCGACCCGCTCCCGGTCGGGGACGAGCGTCCGGTCGGCCCGATGGTGCTGCGGCTGCGGCGCACCGACCGGCTCCGGCCGATCGACGACCTCATCGACGGCACCAAGGCCGCCGTGGGCTTCGCCGTGGGACTCGACCTGGCCGGGGTCACGGGTGCCTCCGGCGAGCTGGACTTCAGCCAGCTCCCGCTGGTCGGCCCGCAGGGTGACCTGCCCGCGGCGGAGCTGTGCGAGATCCGGGCCGGCGGCGCGCTCGCCGAGGTGCTGCGCGGCGTACGGCCCGTCTTCGGTTCCTCCGCCGCGGCGCGGGCGGCCCTGCCCGAGCTGCTGGGGGCCGAGCATCCGCTGCCGGGCGGCCAGCGGGCGATCCTGGCCCCGCTGCGCGGCCGGCGCCGGGTGATCGGGGCCGCCGTCTTCCTGCGCAGCCCCGAGCGGCCCGCCTTCGAGCAGAACGACCTGCTGGTCGCCGCCCAGCTGGCCACCCACACCGCGCTCGGCATCGACAAGGCCGTCCTGTACGGCCGTGAGGCGTCCATCGCCGACGAGCTCCAGCGCACCATGCTCCCCGACAGCCTCCCCCAGCCCACCGGGGTGCGGCTGGCCTCCCGGTACCTGCCCGCGGCCGAGACGGCCCGGGTGGGCGGCGACTGGTACGACGCCATACCGCTGCCCGGCAGCCGGGTCGCGCTCGTCGTCGGCGACGTCATGGGCCACTCCATGACCTCCGCCGCGATCATGGGGCAGCTGCGCACCACCGCGCAGACCCTGGCCCAGCTCGACCTGCCGCCGGCCGAGGTCCTGCACCATCTGGACGAGCAGGCGCAGCGGCTCGGCTCCGACCGGATGGCCACCTGCCTGTACGCGGTCTACGACCCGGTCTCGCACCGGATCACCATCGCCAACGCGGGCCATCCGCCGCCGGTCCTGCTGCACCTGGGCGGCCTGGCGGAGGTGCTCAAGGTGCCCTCCGGTGCCCCGATCGGCGTAGGCGGGGTGGATTTCGAGGCCGTGGAGCTGGACGCCCCGGCCGGGGCCACCCTGCTGCTGTACACCGACGGGCTGGTGGAGTCCCGGATGCGGGACGTGTGGACGGGCATCGAGCAGTTGCGCGAGCGGCTGGCCACCACCGCCCAGCTGACGGGTCTGGACCACCCGCCGCCGCTGGAGGCGCTGTGCGACGACGTCCTGGACATGCTCGGCCCCGGTGACCGGGACGACGACATCGCGCTGCTCGCGGCGCGTTTCGTGGGGATCGCGCCCAACGACGTCGCGTACTGGTCCCTGGACCCGGAGGAGACGGCTCCGGGCCGGGCCCGCCGGTTCGCGCGGCGCGCGCTGGCCCGCTGGGGGCTGGAGGAGGAGCTGAGCGACTCGCTGGAGCTGCTGGTCAGCGAGGTGGTCACCAATGCCGTCCGGTACGCCGAGCGGCCGGTCACCCTGCGGCTGCTGCGGACGGACGTGCTGCGCTGCGAGGTCGGCGACGACTCCCCGCAGCTGCCCCGCCAGCGCCGGGCCCGGGACACCGACGAGGGCGGGCGGGGCCTGTTCCTCGTCAACCGGATGGCCCGCCGCTGGGGTGCCACCCGGCTGAGCAGCGGGAAGGTGGTCTGGTTCGAGCTCGCGTTGCCGGGGTCCCCGGAGCGGCGTTGACTGGCGGGCGGGGGTGCCTCCCGGCGACCGGCCGGGAGGCGGTGACCCGCCCGACCCCGCCACGGGAGGACGCTCGTGACCCAGGACGCGCAGAGCATTCCGTACACGACCGACAACGTCGGCATCCCGGTGGAGAGTGACGAGCACTCCCTCACCGTGGGCCGTGACGGTCCGATCCTGCTCCACGACCACTACGTGATCGAGAAGATGGCCCAGTTCAACCGGGAACGGGTTCCCGAACGGGTGGTCCATGCCAAGGGCGCGGGCGCGTACGGCTCGTTCCAGGTGACGAACGACATCAGCCAGTTCACCAAGGCCGATCTTTTCCAGCCGGGCCGGCGCACCGAGATGCTGGCCCGGTTCTCGACGGTCGCCGGGGAGCAGGGCTCCCCCGACACCTGGCGGGACCCGCGCGGTTTCGCCCTGAAGTTCTACACCGAGCACGGCGTCTACGACCTGGTCGGCAACAACACCCCGGTCTTCTTCGTCCGGGACCCGACCAAGTTCCAGGACTTCATCCACTCCCAGAAGCGCCGCCCCGACAACGGGCTGCGCGACCACGACATGCAGTGGGACTTCTGGACGCTCTCCCCCGAGACCGCGCACCAGGTGGCGTGGCTGATGGGTGACCGGGGCATCCCGCGCGGCTACCGGCACATGAACGGCTACGGCTCGCACACCTACCTGTGGGTCAACGGCGGCGGTGAGCGGTTCTGGGTGAAGTACCACTTCAAGACGGACCAGGGCGCCGAGTTCCTGACGCAGGCGGACGCCGACCGGCTCGCGGGCGAGGACCCCGACCACCACCGGCACGACCTCTTCGAGGCCATCGCGGGCGGTGAGCCGCCGAGCTGGACGCTGCGGGTCCAGGTGATGCCGTTCGAGGACGCGGCGGGGTACCGCTTCAACCCGTTCGACCTGACCAAGGTGTGGCCGCACGGCGACTACCCGCTGATCGAGGTCGGCCGGATGACCCTGGACCGGAACCCGGAGGACTACTTCGTCCACATCGAGCAGGCCGCGTTCGAGCCCTCGAACATGGTGCCGGGGATCGGGCCGTCGCCCGACAAGATGCTGCTGGGGCGGCTGTTCTCGTACCCGGACGCGCACCGCTACCGGATCGGGACGAACTACGCGCAGCTGCCGCCGAACCGGCCCCGGTCGCGGGTCTCCTCGTACGCGAAGGACGGGGCGATGCGCTTCGAGCCGTCGAGCGCGGCGCGCCCGTACGCGCCCAACTCGTACGGGGGTCCGGCGGCGGACACCGCGCGGTTCGGCAAGCCCGCGGGCTGGGCCTCGGCGGGCGAGATGGTCCGCGAGGCGTACTCCCCGCACAGCCAGGACGACGACTGGGGGCAGGCGGGCACGCTGGTGCGGCAGGTCTTCGACGACGCGGCGCGCGACCGGCTGGTGGCGAACGTCAGCGGGCACCTGAAGGACGGGGTCAGCGGCCCGGTCCTGGAGCGCGCCTTCCAGTACTGGCGCAACATCGACAAGGCCACCGGTGACCGGATCGCGGCGGCGGTGAGCGGCTGAGCGCCGCGCCCGCCGCGCCCCGCGTCGTCCGCCGAGCCCTGTCTCCTGAGCCCTGTCTCCTGGGCCCTGCCTGCTGGGCCCGCTGAGGGCCCGGCAGGAGCCGCCACGGCAGACCGCCGCCCCGCCGCGTGGGAACGCGGCGGGGCGGCGGTCCGCGAGGCCCTGAGGGCCCTGCGGGGTGCGCGGGGCCGGTGAGGCGCCGGGGCCCGGTCGTGGGGGCCGGTCACTCCGTGACCGGCGGGTCCAGGGTCTTCGTCGGGGGAGGCGTCGGGGGCTTCGTCGTGTTCCCGGTCGGGTCGGGCTTGTTCGAGCTCTGGCCCGGGTTCGGACTGTTCGGGGTCTGGCCGTTGGTCGGGGTGTGCGACTGCGGCCGGCCGGTGCTGCCGCTGCTGCTGCTACTGCCGGTCGGCGTCGTGCTGGAGGACTGGGTCGACGTGGCCGTGGAGGTCGGCGTGGACGAGGTGGTGCGGCTCGGGGCGGCCGGGGTGCCCATCTCGGCCTCGGACAGGTCGAACCTCCCGGCGGTCTGGCCCTTGAGCGCGGCCAGCGTGTACGCCTTCCAGATCTCGGCCGGGAAGGAGGAACCGCCCGCGCGGCCACCGCCCGCGGTACCGGTCAGGGTGACCTGCCTGGCGGTGACGGGCTCCTCGCCGAACATCGCGACGACGGTGACCAGCTCCGGGGTGTACCCGGTGAACCAGCCGGACATGTTGGACTCGGTGGTACCGGTCTTGCCGGCGGCCTCGTAGGCGGAGCTGCGCACGGCCTTGGCCGAGCCGTCGTTGACGACGCCGGTGAGGACCTTGGTGACGGTGTCGGCGCTCTCGCGGCTGATGGCCTGGGCGCCGACGGCCTCGACCGGGGTGAACGTGCGGTCCTTGTGCTCGGCGGACTTGATGACGGTCGGGGTGACCTTCTTGCCGTGGTTGCCCAGGGTGGCGTAGACCGCGGCCATCTCCACGGTGTTCGCGTTCATGGTGCCGAGCGACATGGCGGGCCGGTCCTCGGGCCAGCCGTCGCGGCTCTTCATGCCGAGGGCGAGGGCCGTCTTCTTCACGTTCACCGGCTTGGCGTCCACGATCATCTGCGCGTAGACGGAGTTCACCGAGGAGTTGGTGGCCTCCTGGACGGTGATCATCGGGTCGCCGTAGTTGATGTCGTCCTGGTTCTGCGGGTTGAACGGGATGTTGCTGCCGACCACGGGGCGCTTGCTGGTGCCGTCGTAGAGGGCGTTGGGGGTGATCGGCTTGCTGTCCTGGGTGGTCGCCTTGTTCTCCAGGGCGGAGGCGAGGACGACCGGCTTGAAGGTGGAGCCGGGCTGGTAGTCGGAGCGCAGGGCGTTGCTCGACCAGTGTTCCGCGAGGCCGGTACCGCCGTACATCGCGACGATCGCACCGGTCTTGGGGTCCACCGAAGTGGCTCCGGCCTGCACGTTCTGGTCGACCGGGCGGCTCTTGGTGTCCTTGCGGTCGAGCTTGGACTCCAGCTCGTCCAGGACGGCCTTCTCCAGCGCCGCCTGCTTCTTCTTGTCGATGTTGAGGGTGATCGTCCAGCCGCCGGCCTTGATCTGGGCGTCGGTGATGCCCTGCCGCTTCAGCTCGGCGTCGGCGGCCTGGATCAGGTAGCCGTTCTGGCCCTCCTGGCCCGGGGCGGGCTTGGGCTTGATGGGCTCCGGGAAGACCAGCGTCTTGCGCTTGGCCGCGTCCAGCTTGCCCATGTCGACCATGTTGTCCAGGGTGCCGTTGAACCGGACCCCGATCAGGCCCTTGGTCTTCTCGCTGGCCACCGCCCAGTCGTAGTCGCTGGGGGCCTGGAGGAGGGTGACGAGGTAGGCGCCCTGCTCGACCGTCAGCTTCTCGGCGTCGATGCCGTAGTACGCCTGGGCCGCGGCCTGGATGCCGTAGGCGCTGCGGCCGTAGTAGCTGGTGTTCATGTAGCCGGCCAGGATGTCGTCCTTGGACATGTCCTGGTCGACCTTGATGGAGATGACCATCTCCTTGAGCTTGCGGGTGACCGTCTGCTCCTGGGAGAGGTAGAAGTTCTTGACGTACTGCTGGGTGATCGTCGAACCGCCGGCCTTGCCCTTGCCGGAGACCGTGGCCCACACGCCCCGGGCCAGACCCTTGAAGTCGATGCCCTGGTCGGTGCGGAAGGACTTGTTCTCGATCGCGATGAACGCCTCCTGGACGTCCACCGGGATCTTCTCGATCGGCAGGATCTCGCGGTTCATCTTGCCGGTGCGGGCCAGGATGGAGCCGTCGGCGTACTTGTAGACGTTGCTCTGGAGCGTCGCTTCGGCGTTGGCGTCGGGCTTTTCGACGTAGAAGTAGAGCCCCAGCAGGGCGGCCATGCCGAGCAGGACCATCCCCAAGGACGCCCCCAGGATCTTCTTCCAGGTGAAGAAGCGGCGTATGCCGGCCGGTTTGCCGGCGCTCCCCTTGCCCTTGTCCTTGGCGCGCCCGCTCGGCGCACGCCGCGCACCGCGCCGTTGCTGCGCCTTTCGCGCTTCTGCTCGGCCCATCGCTCCCGCTCCGCTCGATTACCCCCCCGACGTCAGCTCAGAAAGCTAACACCGCAGGTTCTGACAAAGGTCGGTCAATTGTGCTCAATGCCGGTCAATTCGGACGTGAGAATCAGCACCCACGCCAAGGGAACCGACGCCCATGAATACAGAAGGGTTGCGGGAAATCAAAAAAGTGATATCACTTTGATAGACGGTCCGACCGGCCGTCACCGAGGGAAACGGGGCAAACGATGACGAACGCAGTGGTCACACCGGACGGGGTACGGGAGTTCGCCGCACAGAGCGTGAGCGGTGGACTGGCCCTGATCCTGGGGCTGGTGGGCGTGGTGGCGGGGGCGGGCCTGATCGTGTTCGGCGCCCTGTCGGCGTCGGCCCTCGTCAAGGGATCGCTGATAGCGGGCGGCGTCCTGCTCACCGTCGCCTCCGGCATCGCGATGGGCGGGCTGAACATGGTGGCCCCGGGCGAGGCCCGCGTGGTCCAGCTCTTCGGCCGCTACCGGGGGACCCTGCGCAAGGACGGGCTCCGCTGGGTCAACCCGCTGACCACCCGGGAGAAGATCTCCACCCGGGTCCGCAACCACGAGACGGCCGTCCTGAAGGTCAACGACGCCTACGGCAACCCGATCGAACTGGCGGCGGTCGTGGTGTGGCGGGTGCGGGACACCGCGCGGGCCACCTTCGAGGTCGACGACTTCATGGAGTTCGTCGAGACCCAGACCGAGGCCGCGGTCCGGCACATCGCGATCGAGTACCCCTACGACGCGCACGAGGAGGGCGGCCTGTCGCTGCGCGGGAACGCCGAGGAGATCACCGAGAAGCTGGCGGTCGAGCTGCACGCCCGGGTGGAGGCGGCCGGGGTCGAGATCATCGAGTCCCGCTTCACCCACCTCGCGTACGCTCCGGAGATCGCCTCCGCGATGCTCCAGCGCCAGCAGGCCGGAGCGGTCGTGGCGGCCCGCAAGCTGATCGTGGAGGGTGCCGTGGGCATGGTCGAGCTGGCCCTGACCCGGCTGGCGGAGAAGGAGATCGTGGACCTGGACCCGGAACGCAAGGCCGCCATGGTCTCGAACCTGATGGTGGTCCTCTGCGGGGACCGCGCCGCCCAGCCGGTGCTCAACACGGGCACCCTGTACCAGTGACCCCCGCCGGTCCGGGCCCCGACCCCGCCTCCTCCCCCGCCCCCGGCGGCCAGGGGGCGGGTCGCCAGCAGCGCAAACAGGTGCTGCTGCGGCTGGACCCGCAGGTGTACGAGGCGCTCGCGCGCTGGGCGGGCGACGAGCTGCGCAGCGCGAACGCCCAGATCGAGTTCCTGCTGCGGCGCGCCCTGGCCGAGAGTGGCCGCCTCCCCTCCGCCCCGGGCCCGCTGCCCCGCCGGGGCCGGCCCCCGAAGTCGGCGGACCGAGGACAGGGGCCGCAGGACTGAGGACAGGCGCCGGGAGCGGGAGCGGAGGCGACCGGCCCAGGAGGACCCCGGCGGGGCCGGACCGCGCACAGCGGCCCGGCCCCGCCCGCGCGTCCGGGGCGGGCCGGGCCGGGGCCGGGGGCCGGGGGGGGCGGCGGGCCGGGGGACCGCCCCCGCCCCCGCCGCGCGGGGCCCCGTACAGAACCGTGACATACCCCGCTGACCTGCGAGAACAGCCACTCCGGCGGCGGCTGTACACCCCGGGTATACAACGTGTGTATACCTGCCGTGTACAGTCGCCGCCATGTCCATCGGTCACACTCTGCTCGGTCTCCTGGAGGCCGGCCCGCGCCACGGCTACGACCTCAAGCGCGCCTTCGACGAAAAGTTCGGCCACGACCGCCCCCTCGCCTACGGGCAGGTCTACTCGACCATGTCCCGCCTCCTGAAGAACGGCCTCGTCGAGGTCGACGGCATCGAGAGCGCGGGCGGCCCCGACCGCAAGCGGTACGCCATCACCGGGGCCGGCGTCACCGACGTCGAGAGCTGGCTCGCCCAGCCCGAGAAGCCCGAGCCGTACCTCCACTCGACCCTCTACACCAAGGTCGTCCTCGCCCTGCTCACCGGCCGCAGCGCCACCGGGCTGCTGGACACCCAGCGCGCCGAGCACCTGCGCCTCATGCGCGCCCTGACCCGGCGCAAGCGCAAGGGCGACCTCGCCGACCAGCTCGTCTGCGACCACGCCCTGTTCCACCTGGAGGCGGACCTGCGGTGGCTGGAACTCACCGCCGCCCGCCTCGACCAGCTCGCCCAGGAGGTACGCCGATGACCCCGGCCGGAACCCTGCTCGCCGCCACGGACCTCCGCAAGGCGTACGGGAGCACCCCCGCCCTGGACGGCGCGGAGTTCTCCATCCACCCCGGCGAGGTCGTGGCCGTCATGGGCCCCTCCGGCTCGGGCAAGTCCACCCTCCTGCACTGCCTCGCCGGGATCGTCACCCCCGACTCCGGCAGCATCACGTACGCCGGGCGCGAGCTGGGCACGATGAGCGACACCGAGCGCAGCGCCCTGCGCCGCGGCGAGTTCGGCTTCGTCTTCCAGTTCGGCCGGCTCGTCCCCGAACTGACCTGCGTGGAGAACGTCGCCCTGCCGCTGCGCCTGACCGGCGTCAGGCGCAAGGAGGCCGAACGGACCGCCCTGCACTGGATGGAACGGCTCAAGGTCGACGACCTCGGCGCCAAGCGGCCCGGCGAGGTCAGCGGCGGCCAGGGCCAGCGCGTGGCCGTCGCCCGCGCCCTGGTCACCGGCCCCCGCGTGATCTTCGCGGACGAGCCCACCGGCGCCCTCGACTCCCTCAACGGCGAGCTGGTGATGCAGCTCCTCACCGAGGCCGCGCGCTCCACCAACGCCGCCGTCGTCCTCGTCACGCACGAGACCCGCGTCGCCGCCTACTCCGACCGGGAGATCGTCGTGCGCGACGGCAAGTCCCGTGACATGGAGCGTTACGCATGAGTCACGGCGAGCGGAGCACGCTCCGGATCTGGGCCCGCGACCTCGGCATGGGCGTCCGGTTCGCCTGCGGCGGCGGGCGCGAGGGATGGACCCGTACCCTCCTGACCGGCGTGGGCGTCGGCCTCGGCGTCGCCCTGCTGCTGATCACCACCTCGCTGCCGGGCGCCCTGGGCGCCCGCGCCGACCGCCGCGACGCCCGCTCCACGGCGCACTCGCCGACCGCCGAGGCGCCCGGCCGCGACACCCTGCTGATCGCGCCCGTCGACCAGACCTACCGCGACCGGGGCGTCGACGGCAGCTTCGTGCGGGCCGAGGGCCCGGACGCGCCGCTCCCGCCGGGACTGACCTCGATCCCCGCCCCGGGCGAGATGGCCGTCTCCCCCGCCCTGCGCACCCTCCTCGGCTCCCCCGAGGGCGCGCTGCTGCGCGAACGACTCGACGGCAGGATCACCCAGGTCATCGGTGACACGGGGCTCGTCGGCCCCGGCGACCTGCTCTTCTACTACGGCAAGGGCGACCTCCGGCAGCTGAGCGGGGACGACCACCGCGTCCGCCGGGTGACCGGCTTCGCCGACACCGAGGAGGCCGACGCGCTCGACCCGGTCCTGATGCTCCTGGTGCTGCTGACCTTCGTCGCGCTGCTGACGCCCGTCGCCGTCTTCATCGCCGCCGCCGTCCGCTTCGGCGGCGAGCGCCGCGACCGCCGGCTCGCCGCGCTGCGGCTGATCGGCGCCGACGGCCGGACGGTCCGCCGGATCGCGGCCGGCGAGGCGGCGGCCGGGGCCGTGGCCGGGCTGGTGCTGGGTGCCGGGTTCTTCCTGGTCTGCCGCGGGCTGGTCACCGACTTCGTCCTCCAGCAGCGCAGTGTCTTCCCCGCAGACCTCAACCCGGCGCCCTGGCTGGCCGTGCTCGTCGCCGTCGGGGTGCCCGCCGCGGCCGTCGCGGTGACCCTGTTCACGCTGCGCGGCGTGATCATCGAGCCGCTGGGGGTGGTGCGGACGACCCGGCCGGTCAGGCGGCGCGGCTGGTGGCGGCTGGTGATGCCGGTGGCCGGGCTCGGCCTGCTCGCCCCGCTGGCGGGACGCGGCAACGAGGGGGGCGCCTTCAACCAGGTGCAGGTCAGTGCCGGTGTGGTGCTGCTGCTCGTCGGGATCACCGCGCTGCTGCCCTGGCTGCTGGAGCGGATCGTGAGCGGGCTCTCCGGCGGCCCGGTCTCCTGGCAGCTGGCCGTGCGCCGGCTCCAGGTCGACAGCGGCGGCGCCGCCCGCCTGGTCAACGGCATCGCGGTCGCCGTCGCCGGGGCCATCGCCCTCCAGATGATGTTCGCGGGCGTCGAGGCGAACTACACCGAGGAGACCGGCCAGGACCCGGACCGGGCGGCCCTCTCGATCATCGCGCTGCGGCAGGACATCGAGGGCGACCCGGCCGCGATGGAACGGCTCGGCCGGAAGATCGCCTCGGCGAAGGGCGTCACCAAGGCCGTCCCGCTGCTCCACACCGACGTGGCGCCCCGGCCCGTGGAGACGGGCCAGAGCATTCCGCTGACGATCGGGGGCTGCGAGGCCCTGCGGGAGATCGCCGTACTGGACTCCTGCGAGGACGGCGACGCGTTCGTCCTGAACCGGGTGCCGGGCAACAAGGAATCGTCGGGGCCCGGTTCCGCCGCGCCGGGCGACAGACTGTTCGCGGGCACCCTCTCCAGCGACGACCCGCAGGACCGGCCGGTGCCGTGGACCCTGCCGGCCGACGCCCGCAAGGTCTCCCCCCGCAAGGACCCGAACGGCAACCTGGAGGGCGGTCTGCTGGCGACGCCCTCGGCCGCGCCGAAGGGGATCGGCCGTTCCGGGTTCGCCAACGTGCTCGTGCAGATCGACCCGGCCGTGCCGGACGCCCTGGACCGGGCCCGCAACGCCGCCTTCGCGGCCGACCCGTACGCCACCGCGATGACGCTGACGCCCACCCGGCTGGACAGCACCTACGCGGCGATCCGCGTCGGCCTGTCCTTCGCCTCCGTCGCGGTGCTGGTCCTGATCGGGTCGAGCCTGCTGGTCTCGCAGCTGGAGCAGTTGCGCGAGCGCCGGAGGCTGATAGCGGCCCTGGTCGCCTTCGGTACCCGCCGCTCCACGCTGAGCCTGTCGGTGCTCTGGCAGACGGCCCTGCCGATCGGCCTGGGCCTGGGCCTGGCCATGATCGTCGGCCTGGGCCTGGGTTCCGTACTGCTGCGGATGACCGGCAACCCGGTCGCCGTCGACTGGACCTCGGTCCTGACGATGACCGGGGCCGGCGCGGGCGTGGTCGCCGCGGTGACCCTGCTCAGCCTGCCGCTCCTGCTGCGCCTGATGCGCCCGGACGGCCTGCGCACGGAGTGACGGCGGAGTGACGGCGGCGCGGGGGCCCGGCCGCCCGTCACGCCCGGCCCGTCACGCCCGGCCCGGCGCGTCCGCCCGTACGTCCCGCCCGTACGTCCACTCGTGCGGGCCGGGCGTGCCCGGCGACGGGGCTGCGCCGCAGGTTCTACGCCGCGGGCTCTACGCGGCGGGCGAGACCGGGAGCGGGCGGACGGCTTCGCGCAGGGCCGCGGCGACGGCCCGGAACTCCTCCTGCCGGGCGGTCCCGGTGCGCATGGCCAGGGCGATCCGGCGGGAGGGCGCCGGGTCGGCGAAGCGGCCGGTGGCCAGGGAGTCGTTGCGGGCGGTCTCCAGCCGCAGCGCGGTCCGCGGCAGCAGGGTGACGCCCAGCCCCCCGGCGACGAGCTGGACGAGGGTGGAGAGCCCGGCGGCGGTGGTGGTGACGTCGGCCCCGGTCGTGCGGCCCGCGTCACGGCAGACGTCGAGGGCCTGGTCCCGCAGGCAGTGGCCCTCGTCCAGCAGCAGCAGCTGGAGGCCGCGCAGCTCCTCGCGCGGGATGTCCTCTCGCCCGGACAGCGGGTGCCCGCGCGGCGTGAGCAGGACGAAGTCCTCGTCGAAGAGGGGCAGCTCGGTGACCGAGGCCATCCCGAGCGGCACCGCGAGCAGCAGCAGGTCCAGCCGCCCGGCCGCCAGCCCCTCCAGCAGGGTGGCCGTCTGCTCCTCGTGCACCTGGAGGTCCATCCGGGGGTAGCTCCGGTGGAAGAGCCCGAGCACGGTCGGCAGCAGGTACGGGGCCACCGTGGGGATCACCCCGAGCCGCAGCACCCCGGTGAAGGGGGCCCGTACCGCCTCGGCCTCCTCCAGCAGCCCGCCCATGGCGTCGAGCACGACCCGCGCCCGGACGGCGAGCCGCTCCCCCGCCGGGGAGAGCAGCACCTTGCGGGTGGTGCGCTCCAGCAGCTGCACCCCGAGGGTCTCCTCCAGGGCGGAGACGGCGCCGGAGAGCGCGGGCTGGCTCATCCCGATGGCCGCGGCGGCATCCCGGAAGTGCAGGTGCCCGGCGACCGCCGTGAAGGCCCGCAACTGCGCGAAGGTCGGCTGCTTCACCCCCCGCCCCCCACCACCGGCACCACCACCGACCACCACGACCGACCACCTCACCTCTCCCACCGGCCAGCCTAGCCACTCGGTGAGGATGGGGCGGATGTGGCTGGTGGGGGCGGGTGGGTGCGGTGGAAGCCATGACGAGGCCCGGCGCGCGGGAGTCTCAGGCCACAGCGGGAAGCGCCTGGAGTCGCTCCCTGAACTCACGGACTGCTGGCACGGCACGATGCGGCGTGAGCTGTTCTGAGAACTCCTTGAGCCTACCGAGCGCGCGCATCGAGCTGACTCCGCCCTCCAGAAGCTCGGCACCGTGGTTCGCGGCATCAAGAGCACCATCAAGATCATTGCTGGAGAGGCGAGCTTCTGCCAGACGGCTCGACCGCACGGCCTTGTCCCGGGGGGGCCGCCTTCTCGACCGATGCCGCCAGGGAACTGGTCGCCCGCTCCACCTGCCCGGAGCGGAGCATCACCTTGCCCTCGGTCGAACTCAGCTGTGCCTCACCGAACCATCCGAGCCAGTCAGGAAGCGCCTCCTCGCCGACTCGGCGGTCCCACAGCGTGAAGGCACGGTTCAGAGCGGTACCGGCATCGGCATGCTTCCCGGCGCGAGAGAGTGCCTCGGCCTTGTGCAGGTGCAAGAAGGTCCGAGTGCTCGGGGAGAGCGCGCGAGGGGCATGGCCAATGGCCGTGGAGATGAGGTCGACGCGCTCGGCAGTACGGCCGGCTTCGGACACATGGACACCCATCTCTGCCAGAACGAAAGCCCCGAAGGCGTCGTCCCCAGCCGTACGGGCACTACGCAGTGCACCCACGTAGTACTGCTGCCCGGCGGACCGGAGCCCTGCGTCGTAGGCCATCCACCCGGTCAAGTGGGAAGCCCTGGCGGCCAGACCGTACAGCCGACCGCCGACCTCGTCGGTGTAGCGGCCTGCGTCGAGGAGGCCCGAGATCAGTGCGAGATCGCCGCGCGCCTGCGCCAGGAGACGGGCGCCTCCCAGCTGGTCATCAAGCGTTCGGAGGGTGTCCACTCGCTGCTCGATCGTTGAGACCTCGTGGAACCCACGCTCGTTGCCGGGGCTCATTGACCGCACGGTTCCAAGGCCGGCCGTGCTGATGATCCGCGCCGGCCTCCTGGCCGGTACGGATGTCTTGGCGGCATCGGAAGACTTGGCCAGTCGGTGGGGTCTCGGCGCGAATGCCCTTTGGGGCATGAGCCCCTTCGGGGGGAGTGCCACGAATCCTGTGTGGGGACTGCTCGATCCCCGCGTGTTCCTTCGCAAGCCGGCCGCTGACGTCTCAAAGCCCCAAGCTGCGTTCCGGGTGGCCTACCGCCTTCCGCTGGTGGGCACGATCGCTGTCGGCACAGACGATCCATCACACTTGTGGGAGCTGGTCGAAGCTCTGCAATGCGAGCCAGACGATTCCAAGATCCACGCGTACCGGAAGCTTCTCCGGGAACGCGCGGCCTCTCAGCTCTCCTGAAGGTCCCCGACGATCTGGTGCGCCGTCTCCCGGGCAGGGGCGAGGCGAGGGTCTTCGGGGTGCGCGTCCGGGGCGAGGATCTTCGCACAGACGAACAGGGTCATGAGCTTGCCGTCCCGGCTCCGCAAGTCGGCGTGCCGTTCACTGCGCACACGTTCGGCCAGGCCCGGAACGGCGAGGGAATTGCCCCACAGCGATGCCGCGTCCAGCCCCCGAGGTGCCGCGCCCCAGTCCTCCCAGTCGAACAGGGAGAACTCCGGCCCGGTCATGTTCGCCCAGTTGAGATCCGCATGGGCCGACACCCACTGGCTGACTGTCGTGTCGAAGTCCGCGGGGAAGGCTCGGCGGATCGCCTCAGTGACACCGCGCTGGGTGATCGTGACGGTGTCCGGGGTGGCGATACGGCTCGTGTGCTGAGCCGCGAGGGCGTTCATGGAGGCGTTGAGCTCCCGCCACCATTCGTCCGGCAGCTTCGGGTCCTCCGTGAGGACGCTCGTGCCGATCGGTGGCGCCGGCAGGAGCGCGGTCTCGTCCGCCCGCCACATCACCTCGCCCCTCACTCCTTCGCGCCAGACCACGCACTCATGCCACTCGGGGCGGCTGATCCCGGTGAGGAGTGCTGCGGCTTCGGCACCGTTCCAGCCCTGGCCGATCCTGTCCAGGCGGCGCCGCTCGATCCTCACCCAGGTACCCCTGTCCGAGCGCGCGCCGACCGTACGGCGCTTCCGGACCAGGGTTCCAGGGTCCAGGCGGAGCCGAAGGGCCGCCTGGACCCGCCGGATCACTCCGTCGACGGGTTCCACCCGGAGATCATCCGTACGAACAGTGGAGGTCATGCGGTACTCCTCACCCGGGCCATCTCGAAGAACAGCGTGTCACCGGTGCCCGGTGCGGACCGGGCGGCCACCGACCGCGTGGAGGTGTCGTTCCTCCCCGGCCCCAGGCAGGTCGCACGGATGAGACGACTCGCCGCCGCACACCTCGGCCATCGCGACCGGATCGCCCCGGACACGATCCACACGGTTCAGCTCCTCGTGAGCGAGCTCGTCACGAACGCCGTCACCCACGGCGACAGCGCGACGCTGAAGCTGATCCTCACCTGCGGTCCGGACGCCGGAATCCGCATCGAGGTCGACGACCACTCGCCGGGCACCCCGGAACCCCGGAACCCCGGAACCCCGGAGCCCCGGAGCCCCGGACCGGACGACGAGAACGGCCGGGGCCTGCTCCTGGTCACCGCCCTCGCCCACACCTGGGGCAGAACCGGCACCCGCACCTGGTGCACCGTGCGCACCTGCGAGACCACCATCTGACGACCGGGTTACGTCGGCCAGGGCCGTCGACACCGCAGACGGGAATGCCGGGGCTTCGAGTTGACAGGTCTCAGCACGCGTCAGCGAGCGGCGGCAACCGCACCACGGCCGGTGTCGCCATCGCATTCGCGGCAAGGTCGATGTGGTCCAGCACCACACTGCGCACCAGGACCCCGGGGAAGTCCTCGAAGCGCCCCAGGGTCTCCGCGATGGCGGCAGTGAGGGTTTCGGCCCGGACGACGCAGAGGAACCCTGAGTATCCCGGCCCCTCTTCCCACCCAATGCCCCCCTCGTGGAAGCGGTCGAGATGGTCCAGCGTGTTGGACTGTTCCGGGGTCAGCGGAGCATCAAGTACCAGGTTGAAGTGCCAGCTACGCACAGTTCCGGCGCCTCTCGGTGAATCGGTCGATCATCTTTGCTTCCTCCCCCGGGCTCTGCGGGGTGCATGACACGGCGACGTGCCTCGTGCAAGGGCAGCAGACGAGGAGGCCCCAGGTGTGTCCGCTCTTCTTACGTGGCACCTTCAGGCCCGCCGCCTCCGCCCGCTTGAGCGCCGCCTCGACATCCTTCTTCTGGTGCCGGTCACCGATTCCCATGGCCGTACGTCCTACGCGCCGACCGCGAGGAAGACGCGGAGTCCAGGCCGAAGCCACCCGATCGAGCTACCGCCACCGCTCCCGGCACGATCGCCGGAAGGGCCCCCAGCACCCCAGACAGGAATGCTGGGGGCTTCGAGTCCAGAAGTCTCAGCACACGTCCGCGAGCGGCGGCAACCGCACCACGGCCGGGGTGGCCATGCCGTTCTCCTCCAGCGCGATCTCGTCCAGCTCGACGCTGCGGACCAGAACGCCGGGCAGGTCGACGAATCGCGCCAACGCGTCCGCGATGGCCTGAGTCAGCGTCTCGGCCTCGAAGGAGCACATGAACCGGGAATCGCCCGGCCCCTCCTCCAGGTGGATGCGCCCGTCGTGGAAGCCGGCCAACTCCACCAGGGTGTCATCCTGCTCCTCGGTGAGAGCGTCCTGAAGGACCAGGCTGAAGTACCAGTTACGCACAGTTCGCATGCCTCCGCGTGAATCGATCGATGTCCCGAGCCTCTTCCCCCTGATTCTGCGGGGTGCAGGAGACCGTGTGCCTGCGGTTGCAGGGGCAGCAGACGATGCGGCCCCATCGATGCCCCTTCCCTGCATGAATCACCTTGAGCCCGGCCGCCTCCGCCCGCTTGAGCGCCGCCTCGACATCCTTCTTCTGGTGCCGGTCACCGATTCCCATGGCCGTACGTCCTACGCGCCCACCGCGCGGCGGACACGGAAATCGGGGGCGAAGCCACCCGATCGAGCTACCGCCACCGCTCCCGGCACGCTCATGACCACGAACACGACCACGGAGCCGGAAGGGCCGCCAAGGGCGGGCCGGGCCGGCGGACAAGCTACTGATAGGTAGTTCCGATCGCCGATCAAACCAGAGTCAATTTCTCCAATCAATGACACCGTGCCAGCATGTGAGATCCGTCCAACCCCTTCGGAAGGCTCCCAAAAGGGTCGCCTTCCTCTCGCTAGGAGTGCACGTGCTCACTGTCGGTGACAAGTTCCCCAGCTACGACCTGACCGCTTGCGTCTCGCTCGAAGCCGGCAGCGAGTTCGCCCAGATCGACCACAAGACCTACGAGGGCAAGTGGCGCGTGGTGTTCTTCTGGCCGAAGGACTTCACCTTCGTCTGCCCGACCGAGATCGCCGCCTTCGGCAAGCTGAACGACGAGTTCCTCGACCGTGACGCCCAGATCCTCGGTGTCTCCGGCGACTCCGAGTTCGTCCACCACGCCTGGCGCAAGGACCACGCCGACCTGCGTGACCTGCCCTTCCCGATGCTGGCCGACTCCAAGCACGAGCTCATGCAGGAGTGCGGCGTCCAGGGTGCGGACGGCTTCGCCCAGCGCGCCGTCTTCATCGTCGACCAGAACAACGAGATCCAGTTCTCGATGGTGACCGCCGGTTCCGTGGGCCGTAACCCCAAGGAGGTCCTGCGGGTCCTCGACGCCCTGCAGACCGACGAGCTGTGCCCCTGCAACTGGACCAAGGGCGAGACCACCCTCGACGCCGGCGCGCTGCTGGCCGGTGAGTGACGGATGTCCCTCGACTCCCTGAAGTCCGCCGTACCGGACTACGCCAAGGACCTGAAGCTCAACCTCGGCTCGGTCATCGGCAACAGCAACCTTCCGCAGCAGCAGCTGTGGGGCACCGTCCTGGCCTGCGCGATCGCCGCCCGCTCCCCGCGCGTCCTGCGTGAGCTGGAGCCGGAGGCGAAGGCGAACCTGTCGCCGGAGGCGTACACCGCCGCGAAGGCCGCCGCCGCGATCATGGCGATGAACAACGTCTTCTACCGCACCCGCCACCTGCTCTCCGACCCGGAGTACGGCACGCTGCGCGCGGGCCTGCGGATGAACGTCATCGGCAACCCGGGCGTGGAGAAGGTCGACTTCGAGCTGTGGTCGCTCGCCGTCTCCGCCGTCAACGGCTGCGGCATGTGCCTGGACTCGCACGAGCAGGTCCTCCGCAACGCCGGTGTCGACCGCGAGACGGTCCAGGAGGCGTTCAAGATCGCTTCGGTGATCCAGGCCGTCGCCGTCACCGTCGACGCGGAGGCCACGCTCGCCGAGGCCACCGCCGAGGTCTAGCAGCACCCCGCACGACCCCGTACGTACCCCGTACGACACGCAGGCCCCCGCAGCCGCTCCGGCCGCGGGGGCCCTGCCGTGCGTGGCGTCGGCGCCGGGGCGGCGCAAGGGCCCCGGCGCTGGCGAAACGTCACTTCCGCAGCCGGGCCATCATGGCGCGCATGTCCTCCACCATCGCCGCCTTCAGCTCCTCCCGTTCGGGCTGGGGCGGGAGCACCGGCTCACCACCCGCACCGCCCGTGCCGTCCTGGCCGGCCTCGTCCTCCGGTCCGCGAAGGTTCGTGTAGCCCATCCGGAAGCTGAGGACGGCTCCGCCGTCGCGGACCCGCAGATGGAGCAGGTCCCCCGTCCCGGGGGTGTTGACCAGGGCTTCTTCGCCGAGGCCGGGAACCCGCTCCCAGCGGTCGGCCCCGCCCGGGTACCGCTGGTAGCCACTGTCGGCGACCTCGAACTCGGCCGCCGGATCGGTCTTCTTGTGCAGTTCGACATCGGCCCAGACGAAGTACCCGTGCGGGGTCCCGTCCGTCCCCATGGCACGGCTGCACATCGACCAGTCGACGGCCGGATGCCGGTCCGCGTGCGGCTCCGCCGCGCCGTCGAGGTCGCCCAGGGCCGCGCCGAGCGCCGTCATCTCCGCCTGTTCGCACAGGTTGTCCGAGGCCCGGTAGCGGATCTCCGGGGCCGTCAGCCGGTCCCCGTACGCGAAGAGGCCGCCCGCCCAGACGGCGGAGGTGGCCACCACCGCGACCAGCGCCCACCGCCACGGCCGGCCCGGCCCGTCCCCGTACCCGACCCCGTACGGTGCGGGCGGCTCGTCCGGCCCCGCCGGGTCGTCCGCCTCCGCCGTCCGGGCCCGGTCGTCGACGTCCCACGCCCCGTCGAGCTCCGGCTCGCTGATCGTTCCCGCCCGGTCCCACTCCCGGTCTCCCGGCGGTATGCCCTGTCCCCTCATGCCCACGCCCCCCTGTCCCTGTGCCCAGTACCCAGCGCTCAGCCCCGGTGTTCCGGCCCGCCGGGCTCCGTCGCGGCCAGGGCCGTCGCCCCGTGCGGTGCGGGCCCGACCGGCGCCGCGCCCTGGTAGAGCTGCTCGCGCGAGTACGCCTTCAGGTAGCTGACGGCCGTGTTGGTGACGGCGACCAGTGGTACGGCGACCACCGCGCCGCCGATGCCCGCGATCATTCCGCCGGCCGCCACCGCGAGCACCACCGCGAGCGGGTGGACCCGTACGGCCCGGCCCAGGATGAAGGGCTGGAGCACGTGCCCCTCGATCTGCTGCACGGCCAGGACCACTATCAGCACCATCAGGGCGCTGAACACGCCCTGGGTCACCAGCGCCACGACCACCGCGAGGGCGCCGGAGACGACCGCGCCGACCAGCGGGATGAAGGCGAACAGGAAGATGAAGACGGCCAGGGGCACCGCCATCGGCACGTTGAGGAAGTAGATGCCGAGGCCGATGAAGGTGGCGTCGATGAGCGCGACGAGCACGGTGCCGCGCACGTACGCGGTCAGCGTGCGCCAGGCGCGCGGACCGGCGCCCGCGACCCCGGGCCGGGCCCCCGCCGGGACCAGGCCCAGCATCCAGGTCCAGATGCGCTTGCCGTCGTAGAGCAGGAAGAGCGTCGAGAACATCGCGAGCAGCATGCCCGTGAGCACCTCGACCAGGACCGTCACGCCTTGCAGCCCGGCGGAGGTGATCTGCTGGGTGTTGGTGCCGATGGTGTCGGTGAGGTTCTTCGCGATGTCGTTGATCTGCTTCTCGGTCACGTGGAACGGACTGTCCAGTGCCCAGAGTTTGAGTTCGTTGATGCCGTCGCGGACCCGGTCGGAGAGGTCGTCCAGGTTCTCCATGACCTGCCAGACCACGAACCAGCCGACCAGCCCGATGACCACGAAGCCGAGGATCGCGGTGACGGCCGTGGCCAGCCCGCGCGGCAGGCCCAGGCGGCGCAGCCGGACCACGAAGGGCTGGAGCAGCGCGGTGACCAGCAGGGCGGCGGCGAAGGCGAGGACGACCAGGCGGACTTCGCTGATCACCTTCATCAGCACCCAGAGCATCCCGGCGAGCAGCAGCAGCCGCCAGCCCACCTCGGCGGCGACCCGCAGGCCCCACGGGACCACGGCCACCGGTTCGGGGCGTACGGGGAGTGCGGGCGCGGTGGTGGCCGTCGCGCCCGGTCCGCCGGCGGGGGACTCCTGGGGCCGGGGGGACCGGGGGAGGTCCGGGAGGTCACGCCTGGACTCGGCCTCGACCTCGGCGCGCCGCTCGTCGAGCCGGGCCTCCATCCGGTGCAGCCTGGTCCCGAGCCGGCCGAGCCGGCCTGCCCACTTCGCCATGTCGTTCCCTTCCCCCCGCCCCGTCAGCGGTCGTACCCGTCAACGACCGTACACGCGAGGAGCCCCGCGCCGTAGGACGGTGCGGGGCTCTTCGAGGTCGGACGGCGCAAGGGCGCCGACTGTGTCCGGTGCGGGGGCCGGGAATGCCCGCCAGGGCATCCGCCGGACCGGACTGCCGGACCGCCGGGCCGGACCGGCCGCCGCCTCAGTACCAGCCGTTGGCCTGGTGGAAGGTCCAGGCGCTGCACGGGCTGCCGTACCGCTCGTTCATGTAGCCCAGGCCCCACTTGATCTGGGTGGCCGGGTTGGTCCTCCAGTCCGCGCCCGCCGAGGCCATCTTCCCGCCGGGGTAGGCCTGGACCAGACCGTAGGCGCCGGTGGTCTGGTTGACGGCCCGGTGGTTCCAGGTGGATTCCTGGTTGACGATCTTGGAGAAGCACTGGAACTGACCGGCCGGGACGAGCTGCTGGGCGATGGCCTTGATCTGGGCGACCGTGTACGAGCCCTGCACCTGGAAATCGGAGGCGTCACGGGTCGTCGAGCGGCTGGCGACCTGCTCCTTCTCCTCCCGCTCCTTCTTCGCCTTGGCCTCGGCCGCGGCCTTCGCGTCCTTGTCCGCCTTCTCCGCTTCGGCCTTCTTGGCCTTGGCGTCCTCGGCGGCCTGGATGCGGGCGGCCTCCTCGGCCGAGCGCTTGGCGTCGGTCTCGGCGGCGTGGGAGATGGTGTCGGCCTGCTGCGTCAACGACGCGCTCTGGACCTGCGCCTGATCGCCGACCGGGATGTCGGTGAGGAGCGTCGCGCCGGAGGCGGTCGTTTCGATGTCGTTCGAGGAGGCGTCGCCAGTGGCGACGCCGACGACTGCGCCGACGGTGGTGACCGCGGTGGCCGAAGCCACGGCGAACCCCCGGACCGAGATCCGGCTCACACGGTGTCCTTCCAGCAGCGTCCGCAATGACCACGCGGGCGCGAGAGTGCCCTCGACACTGTCCTCCGTGGTACTGCGGTCACTGGAGGCACGGGCCCGTGGGCAACTCCCTCGCGGGGGCTGCCGCATGAAGATCCGGGCGGCATACGGCGATCGGCTGTGGAGTTGTGGTGCTGCGCGTACCTCACGGGAGGTACGGGTGTGCCGTATGCGGGGCCTGACGGAGAACAGACTTTGCCGGAACGCGATGCCGCAAGGCAATTCCCCGTTGCGTGGGAAAGGTCACACCTGGCATGTCGCCGTGTCTTTTCCCGAAGACCTGTGCAACGCGCCGCCGCCCGGCTAGGCTCCTGGGCCTTCACCGGGCGGCGGCGGCAACTCACCTTCCCCTCAGGGGCGCTTCGCCCCCGCTCCCCACCAGCGGCTTCCCGGCATCACCGGGCCGTGTCCTCCTGGTCCTCCTGGTCTGCACCGGTCTTCCTAGAGGTTCTCCAGCATCTCCGTGACCAGCGCGGCGATCGGGGAGCGTTCGGAGCGGGTCAGCGTGATGTGCGCGAAGAGCGGATGCCCCTTCAGTTTCTCGACCACGGCGACGACTCCGTCGTACCGGCCGACCCGCAGGTTGTCCCGCTGGGCGACGTCGTGGGTCAGGACGACCCGCGAGTTGGCCCCGATCCGGGACAGCACCGTCAGCAGGACGTTGCGCTCCAGCGACTGCGCCTCGTCCACGATCACGAAGGCGTCGTGGAGCGAGCGCCCGCGGATGTGCGTGAGCGGCAGGACCTCCAGCATCCCCCGGTTGAGCACCTCCTCGATGACGTCGCGCCCGGCCACCGAGGAGAGCGTGTCGAAGACCGCCTGCGCCCACGGGCTCATCTTCTCGGCCTCGGTGCCCGGCAGGTAGCCGAGTTCCTGGCCGCCCACCGCGTACAGCGGCCGGAAGACCATCACCTTCTGGTGCTGCCTGCGTTCGAGGACCGCCTCCAGTCCCGCGCACAGCGCCAGCGCCGACTTCCCGGTGCCCGCCCGGCCCCCCATGGAGAGGATGCCGATCTCCGGGTCGAGCAGCAGGTCCAGCGCGATGCGCTGTTCGGCGCTGCGCCCGTGCAGCCCGAACGCCTCCCGGTCGCCCCGGACGAGCTTCACGTTGCCGTCGGCCGTGACCCGGCCCAGCGCCTTGCCGCGCTCGGACTGGAGGACCAGCCCGGTGTGCACGGGCAGTGCGGCGGCCTCGGGGACGTACAGCCGCTCCTCCGAGTAGAGGAGGTCCACCTGTTCCCCGGAGAGGGCGAGTTCGCTCATCCCGGTCCAGCCGGCGTCGGTGATGGCGAGTTCGGCGCGGTACTCCTCGGCGATCAGGCCCACGGAGGAGGCCTTGATGCGCAGGGGAAGGTCCTTCGACACGACCGTGACGTCGTACCCCTCGGCCTGGAGGTTGCGTGCGACCGCGAGGATCCGCGAGTCGTTGTCCCCCTGTCGGAAGCCGGCGGGCAGGACGCTCTGATCGGAGTGGTTGAGCTCGACACGCAGGGTGCCGCCCAGATCGCCCAGCGGGATGGGGGCGTCGAGGCGACCGTAGCGGACCCGGAAGTCGTCGAGCAGGCGCAGGGCCTGGCGCGCGAAGTAGCCGAGTTCGGGATGGTGCCGCTTTGCCTCCAACTCGGTGATCACCACGATGGGGAGCACGACCTCGTGCTCCTCGAAACGGGAGATCGCGTTGGGATCGGCCAGCAGGACGCTGGTGTCGAGGACGTAGGTCCGCCTGTCGGGCAGGCGGCGCTTTGTGCTGGTCACCACGGAAGGACGTACCCCCTCGGAAGAGGTCGGGCCATGAAGACCGGACCGGTCATCGGCACCCATGCCAGGGCCGATTCCCGGCCCTCCACTCCGTCCGTGCGAACCGCACGTGCGTCCTGGTGCAAAGGGCCTCCCGGGCGGACGGCCCCATGCCGTCCGCTGAGACTCGACACCCGTGGACCGGGCGTCGACCTGCTAGGGATATGCCCTCGAACACGCGCGGCCATGCCACGGCATATGACGCACACCTGGTGAACCCCTGGTGACGGCCGTACGGGGGGGCGGCGGGGCGGTTCCGGAGGGGGCGTCAGATCCCGGGGGGCCGGGTCCGGAGGCGGCCGGTCCGGGGAGCCGGGAGGGAGCCGGGTCCAGGCGGCCGGAAGGACAGGGGTCCCGGACGCCAGGGGCCCGGGAGGCCGGTCGCGGGGCCGGTCCGGGTTCCCGGTCCCGGAGGGGGCCGGTCCGGCTTCCCCGTCCGGCTCCCGGGTTCAGCTCCCGTACCGCCGGTGGCGGGCCGCGTAGTCGCGCAGCGCCCGCAGGAAGTCGACCTTGCGGAAGGCGGGCCAGAAGACGTCGCAGAAGTAGTACTCGGAATGTGCGCTCTGCCACAGCATGAATCCGGACAGCCGCTGCTCGCCGCTGGTGCGGATCACCAGGTCCGGGTCGGGCTGGCCGCGCGTGTAGAGGTGCTCCGCGATGTGGTCGATGTCCAGGACCTCGGCGAGCTCCTCGAAGGAGGTGCCCTTGCCCGCGTGCTCCAGCAGCAGCGAGCGGACCGCGTCGGCGATCTCCTGGCGGCCCCCGTAGCCGACGGCGACGTTGACCAGTATCCCGCCCCCGGCGCCCCCGGCGTCGAGGGTGGCCTGCTCGGCCTCCTTGAGGACCAGCTGGGTCCCGCCGGGCAGGATGTCGAGGTTGCCGACGTGGTGGACCCGCCAGCGGCCGTCCGCGGCGAGGCCGCGCACGGTGTTCTCGATGATGTTCAGCAGCGGGCGGAGCTCGTTCTCCGGCCGGTCCAGGTTGTCCGTGGAGAGCATCCACAGGGTGACGACCTCGACGTCCGTCTCGGTGCACCAGCCGAGCATCTCGGAGATCTTGTCGGCTCCGGCCTGGTGACCCTGGACCGTCGTCCCTCCGGACGCCTTCGCCCAGCGCCTGTTCCCGTCCAGGATGACGCCGATGTGCTTGGGCGACGCGTCGTGGTCCAGTCGGCCTTCCACCCGGCGTGCGTAGAGCCTGTACACCAGGTCGCGCAGATTCACGATCTTCCAGCCCCTCCGTGCAATGCCCCCGTGCGAATTGCGGTCCCCCCGAGTGCGCCACATTACTGGCGCCGGGATGCGGTCCCCAACTCGGCTGGTCGCGCGTCCGTGATAGGGAGGACAACGTGACTGATAACAATCTCTATCGGGCAGAGCCCTCGCGCTACGACTCCATGCAGTACCGACGCAGTGGCCGCAGTGGTCTCAAGCTCCCCGCGATCTCCCTCGGCCTCTGGCACAACTTCGGGGACGACGCGTCCCTGGAGTCCCAGCGGGCGATCCTGCGCCGGGCCTTCGACCTCGGTGTCACCCACTTCGACCTGGCGAACAACTACGGCCCGCCGCCCGGCTCGGCCGAGCTGAACTTCGGCACGATCTTCGCGCAGGACTTCGCGGCCCACCGCGAGGAGCTGGTGCTCTCCACCAAGGCCGGCTACCTGATGCACCCCGGCCCCTACGGCGAGTGGGGCAGCCGCAAGTACCTGCTCGGCTCGCTCGACGCCTCGCTGAAGCGGATGGGCGTCGACTACGTCGACATCTTCTACTCGCACCGCTTCGACCCCGACACGCCGCTGGAGGAGACCATGGGCGCCCTGGCGTCCGCGGTCCAGCAGGGCAAGGCGCTGTACGTCGGCGTCTCCTCGTACACCGCGGAGCAGACGGCAGAGGCCGTGCGCGTCCTGACCGGGATGGGCGTGCGCCCGCTGATCCACCAGCCCTCGTACTCCATGATCAACCGCTGGACGGAGGAGGACGGCCTGCTCGACACCCTGGAGGAGGCCGGGATGGGCTGCATCTCCTTCGCGCCGCTCGCGCAGGGGCTGCTGACCGGCAAGTACCTGAAGGACATCCCGGCGGGCTCGCGCGCCTCGCAGGGCAAGTCCCTCAGCCCGGACCTGCTCTCGGACGAGGTGCGCCGCAGGCTGCGGGGGCTGAACGACATCGCCGCGCGGCGCGGGCAGTCGCTGGCGCAGCTCGCCCTGAACTGGGTGCTGCGCGACGAGCGGATGACCTCGGCCCTGATCGGCGCGTCGAGCGTGCGCCAGCTGGAGGAGAACGTGGCCGCGCTGTCGGGCGCGCCGCTGTCGGCGGAGGACGTGAAGGAGATCGACTCTTTCGCCGTCTCCACCCCCGGCACCAACATCTGGGCCCAGCGCGGCTGACCTGCGCTTTCACCCGGGGTGCGGAAAGAAAGAAAAACGGGCCGGTCCGTGGGGGGGATACGGACCGGCCCGAGGGGGGGGTTCCACCATAACCCTTCGTAAAGCGTGATGTGTGCATCGGCGCGCCACGATTACGCTCCGAATGCGCCCAGCAGCACTCCGGTAAGTGCCCCGGCGGCCATGAATGGGCCGAAGGCGAAACCCTGCTTACGGCCGCCGGGGCCGCGCAGCACAAGGGCGAGGCCGTAGAGGGAGCCGTAGAGGAACCCCAGGAAAGCCCCGGCGGCCCATACCCCCCACCCGTACCACCCAAGAGTGACCCCCAGGGCGAGCGCCAGCTTGACGTCACCGAGCCCCATCCCGGCCGGGTTGATCAGGTGCAGCAGCAGGTACGCGGCTCCGAGCGCGGCCCCGCCGGAGACGGCGAGCCGCCAGGACCCCGCCGCCCCCGGCAGCAGGGCGGCGGCCCCGAGGAGCGCGGTGACGGCCGCCGCGAGCGGCAGGGTCAGGACGTCGGGCAGCCGGTGCACGGCGAGGTCGACGAGGGCGAGCAGGACGAGCACGGGCGCGAGCAGGACGTGCACGGCGGTCTCGGGGCGCGCCCCGCCCACGGCGGCCAGCACCCCGCAGACCCCGCCGGCCAGTCCGGCGGCCCACCCGGCCCAGGGCCCGTACGGGTGACCCCGCCGCCGGCCGGGGGCGCCGGGGGCGCCCGGGGCGGGGCCGGGCGGGCGGCAGCGGGCCGGGCCGAGCCAGCCCCGCAGCGGGTGCCCTGCGGGGCAGTGCCCGCGCCAGGACTCCTCGGGCCCCACGGAGAGCCGGTACGCGGCACGCGGCAACAGCAGCCCGGCGGCCACGCCGTACCCGGCGGCAAGGATGATCACGACCACGCCCATCCGGCGACCGTAGGCCCCACCGCCGCCCCGGGCACGGGCCCGGGGACCCAAGGTCGTGTCGCCGACGTTCCGTCCGGCCGGCGGGGGCTCCGGTCGCGCCGCCTAAGGTGGCGCCATGGTGAAGCGGCGGGACCGGCGGGACGGCGCGGCCACCCTCAGGGCCGGGCCGGGCGGGGCGGTGGTGCCGCTGGAGGTCGCCGCCTCCTACCGGGCCCGGACCCGGGGGCTGCTCGGCCGGGACGGGATCGGCGGGGCCCTGCTGCTCACCCCGGCGGGCAGCGTGCACACCTTCGGGATGCGCTTCGCGATCGACGTGGCCTACCTGGACCGGAATCTGGTGGTGCTGGCGGTGGTCACGATGGCTCCGGGCCGGCTCGGGCGGCCCCGGCTCCGCTCCCGGCACGTCCTGGAGGCCGGGGCGGGCACCATGGCCGGGTGGGGGCTGCGGAGGGGCGTCCGGGTGGAGATCCGGTGACCCCGTGTCCCACCCATGGCTAGGAGCCTCACGCGCGCGGCGGTAGGTTGGGGCGGTTGAGCTGGGGTGGCAGGGGAGCGGCATGACGGAGAACGCGCACATCAAGGCGCTGGAGCAGATCATGCCGGCGACGCACGGCGCCGACGAGGACATCGACTGGCGGGCGGCCGAGGCCGTCTGGGGGAAGGGGTTTCCAGCCGATTTCGTCGCTTTCATGGGCCGCTTCGGTGCCGGTTCCATCAACGGCGAGGCCAGCATCCTGCTGCCGCTGCCCAAGCCCGGACTCCAGTGGGACCCGGCCCAGATGGCCGAGGAGACCGAGAACGCCCGCCAGGTCTGGGAGGCACAGGGCGGCCGCGCGGCCTTCGACGTGGACCCGGAGACGATCGTCGCCTGGGGCGTCACCGGCGGCTCCGACATCCTGTGCTGGCTCACCACCGACCCCGACCCGGAGCGCTGGCCGGTCCTGGTGGTCGGACGGCACACCGCCGACCCCTTCGCGGTCTACCCGTACGGGATGGCCGAATTCCTCTACCGCCTGTGCTCCGACGAGTTCGACATGAGCCCCGTCGGCATCACGTTCTGGGACGGCGGCCACCTCAGCTTCGTCCACTGGCGCAAGGCCCAGCGGCGCTGGCAGGAGGGCCGCAACCCGGAGACGGGCGAGCCCGACCCGTACGCGGGCGAGTTCGCCGACTGACGCGGAACCCGGCCCGGCGGAGAAACGGGACCAGGGAGAGGAAGAGGAACGGGCGCGACACCGTCCGGTGCGGAGCGCCCCGGCGGACAATCGACGGCCGGACCGCTGACGCCCCCTCCCCCTGCTGTTCCTGACGCAGATGCAGATGTGGATGTGGATGTGGATGTGGCGGAAATCAGCCATTCCGTTTTTCTTTTCCCGGGTGCGGATTCCGGCCGCCGGGCCGAGGTGAGACGCCCGGCGCGGATTGCCGCGTCCCCGGCGGCGCAATCGCCCGAGAAATCGGCCGGAATGCGCCCGCGCGGCGGAAGAGCGGAAATCCCCGCGCCGGCCGCGCCCCCGAACCCGGCACCCGGCACCCGGCACCCGGCACCCGCATCACAGCACTAGTGCGGTGACCGGAAAGGTTTGCCGGTGAGCCCGCGGCGTCCGGTGCGACTGCGTTCGCTGCGCTCACTTCGTCTCGGCTCTTGCCTTGATCCTTCCGATGCCGAGTGCATCGCAAGGCGGAGGGGCGCCCGTAGTACTGGACGTACGTGGGCGACCCGACAACATCGCGAGGTGCCGTGCCGGGCGTCGCGGGCCGGTGAACCTTTCCGGTCACAGCACTAGCTGTTCTCCGCGGCGAAGGCGACCCGGTACTGCTCACAGCTGGAGTCCCAGCGCAGCGTGCCCGTGAGGGTGGTGTAGCCCGTGCGGGTCACCGACCAGTCCACCGTGTACTCGCCCGAGTCGCACGCGATCCGCTTGCCGCCCTCGACCTTCGCCCGCCCGGTCGCGGGCCTGTTCGCCAGTTCCTGGCGGACCTCCCCGGCCTTGGCGCGCTTCGCGTTGCGCAGCACGGCCTGGACGACGATCGGGTGCTTGCCCTCCTTGGTCGTCACCGCCTTCTTCACCAGCATCGAGTCCGACACCGACCAGGCGAACTCGTACGACGGCTGCCAGGCGAGGGTCTTGGGGTCGCCGACCTCGCGCTCCCACTCCTGGGCGCCCACGGGGCCGGGGCGGGTGACCGTCTTGTACTGGACCCCGGGGTGGAAGCGGAACTGCGCTTCCAGCTTGTGCATCTCGTCCTTGGTCCACTGCGACTTCATCGACTTCTCGCCACCTGCCGGGTCCTGGAGGTACGAGGTCCCCTGCGCGGCGACGGCGGCCTGGCCGAGGAGCGGGGCGAGGGCCGCCACGGCGGTGGCGAGGGCGAGGGCGGCGGTGCGGGTGCGCTTCATGCCCGCTCAACGGACCGCTCCGGCGGGCCGGAACGACGCCGGGCGCGCTTTCACCCGTACGGGAGCTGCGGTAAGCCGGAATATCGGATGATCAACTCCGGTTGTCCGGTGCGGAGATGACGGAAAGGGACGGCAGCGGGGGAAGCCATGGACGGGGACACGAGCACGGCCGGCGACACGGTGACGAGCGTGGACGCGGGTGTGGCCGCGGGTGTGGGCGGGACGGTGGCGGCGGGCTGGGAGCCGGTGGCGGCGGAGTTCGCCGCCTTCCTGGCGGCCGAGCTGGTCCCGCCCGAGGCACAGCTGGCGGTGGTCCACCAGGGGCGGCGCGTGGTCGACCTGTGGGCGGGTGAGGACACCGGCGCGGACACCCTGAGCGGGGTCTACTCGATCACCAAGGGCGCGGCCCACCTGGTGCTGGCGCTGCTCGTCCAGGACGGCGCGGTGGAGCTGGACCGGCCGGTGTCGGCGTACTGGCCGGAGTTCACCGGCGACGGCAAGGAGCGGCTGACCGTGCGCGAGCTGGCCTCCCACCGGGCCGGGCTGATCAACGCCGCCGAGGGCTTCTCGTACGAGGAACTCGCGGACGACGCGCTGGTCGCGGCGCGGCTGGCCCGGCAGAAGCCGTACTGGGAACCCGGGACGGCCTACGGGTACCACGCCTACGTGATCGGCGCGCTGACCGGCGAGGTGGTGCGGCGCGCCACCGGCCGCTCGATCCAGGAGGTGTACGAGGAGCGCGTCCGCGCACCGTACGGCCTGGACCTGTACCTGGGGCTGCCGGCCGGGGCGGCGGACCGCTGGCGGCCGGTGCTGGAGCCGGTCCCGGACCCGGCCGGGGTGGCGGCGCCGGAGCTGCCGGAGCTGATGGCGGTGGCGTTCAACACGCACCGCGAGGAGCCGACGGACATGATCGTGTTCGCCAACCACCCGGAGGTGCTGGCGCTGGGACCGGCCTCGGCGGGCGGGGTGGGCTCGGCGCGCGGGATCGCGGGCATGTACGCGGCGGCGGTCGGCGAGGTGGACGGCCGGGCCCCGCTGCTGACGCCGGAGACGGCGGCCGAGTTCGCGCGCCCGCACACCCCGGGCGTGGACCGGGTGACTCCGGTCCTGGACCACTTCGGGCTGGGCTTCGAACGCCGGCCGGCGGTGGGCCCGGCGGCGTTCGGCCACAGCGGCGCGGCGGGCGGCCTGGGCTTCGCCGACCCGGTGACCGGGACCGCGTACGGGTACACGCGCCGCCGGTTCCGCCTCCCGGGCGGGGCGGCCCCGGAGAACGAGCGGCTGACGGCGGCGGTCCTGAAGGCGGCCCGGGCCGCCCGGTAGGCGCGGGCCCGGACGGGCCGGTGGCGGGGCCCGGACGGCGTGAAGCCCGGGTCCGGCGGGTATGTCCGCCCACCGGGCCCGGGCTTCGCGCCGCCGTGCTCCGGTCGTCCTCAGTGGGCGGCGGACGCCTGCGCGGCGGGGGCCGTCCTCCCGTCGCCGTCACCGGAGCCGTCGGCCGGGGCCGGGCCCGCGCCCCGCAGCGGGACCTCCTTGACGAACCAGGCGGCGGCGAAGCCCAGTACCGCGATGAACGCGCCGAGCAGGAACGCGGAGTGCGTGCCGGCGGCGACCGCGTACTGGTACGCCTCGCGGACGGCCTCGGGGAGCTTGGCCAGGCTCGCCGCGTCGAGCTGGGCGGACCCGGCGGCTCCGGCGGCTTCCGGGCCCAGCCGCTCGGACATGCTGTCCGTGACCCGGGTGGTGAAGAGGGAGCCCATCAGGGCCACGCCGAAGGAGCCGCCGAGGGTGCGGAAGAGGGTCGCCGCGGAGGAGGCGACGCCCATGTCCTTCATCTCGACGCTGTTCTGCGCGACCAGCATGGTGATCTGCATCAGGAAGCCGAGCCCGGCGCCGAGGACGGCCATGTACACGCCGGACGTCAGGCGCGAGGTGCCGGTGTCCATCTGGGCGAGCAGGAAGAGGCCGACGACCATGAGCCCGCCGCCCAGGATCGGGAAGATCTTGTACCTGCCGCTGTTGGTGGTGACGCGGCCCGCGACCAGCGAGACGATCATCATCGAGAGCAGCATGGGCAGGAGCAGCAGGCCCGAGTTGGTGGCGGAGGCGCCCTGCACCGACTGCTGGAACAGCGGCAGGTAGAGCACGCCGCCGAACATCGCGAAGCCGACGAGGAAGCCGATCACGGACATGAGGGCGAAGTTGCGGCTGCGGAAGATGTGCAGCGGCATGACCGGGTCGACGGCCTTGGTCTCGGCGTGGAGGAAGGCGGCGGTGGAGAGGACGCCGACGACGATGAGCCCCACGATCTCGGGGGAGCCCCAGGCGTACTCGGTGCCGCCCCACGTGGTGAGCAGGACGGTGGAGGTGATGGCGATCGTCAGCAGCGCCGCGCCGAGGTAGTCGATGCTCGGGCGCTTGCCCTGTTCCGTCTTCTTGGGCAGGTGCAGGACGGCGGTGACCATGGCGAGGGCCACGGCGCCGAGCGGCAGGTTGATGTAGAAGGACCAGCGCCAGCCCATGTGGTCGGTGATGGTGCCGCCGACCAGCGGGCCGCCGATCATGGCGAGGGCCATCACGCCGGCCATCATGCCCTGGTACTTGCCCCGTTCGCGGGGCGGGATCAGGTCGCCGATGATCGCCATGACGCCGACCATCAGACCGCCGGCGCCGAGGCCCTGGACCGCGCGGAAGCCGATGAGCTGGCCCATGTCCTGGGCCATGCCGCTGAGCGCGGAGCCGATCAGGAAGATGACGATCGCGGTGAGGAACACGCCCTTGCGCCCGTACATGTCGCCCAGCTTCCCCCAGATGGGGGTGGAGGCCGCGGTGGCCAGGGTGTAGGCGGTGACCACCCAGGAGAGGTGGGCCAGGCCGCCGAGCTCGCCGACGATCGTCGGCATCGCGGTCCCTATGATCATGTTGTCCAGCATCGCCAGGAGCATCGCGATCATGAGCGCCATGAGCACGACGCGCACGCTGCGCGGCTTGGCCCCCTCCGAGGACCGGGCCCCCTCCGGGGTTCGCGCCTCCTCCGGGGACCGGGCCTCCTTCGAGGTCCGCGCCTTCTCCGTCTTCCCGACCATGTCCACTCCCCCGGTGCTTCTTCCCGCACCTGGCACTTACTTGCCGACCGGCTAGTTCACTACACTGGGGAAGGTAGACCCGTCACTAGCCGGGCGTCAAGCAAGTAACTGGGGAGAGCGCCATGTCCAGCAGCAGTCCGCAGCCGCGTCGCGGCAACACGCGCCAGCGCATCCAGGACGTCGCGATGGAGCTCTTCGCCGAACAGGGCTACGAGAAGACCTCGCTCCGGGAGATCGCGGAGCGGCTGGAGGTCACGAAGGCGGCGCTGTACTACCACTTCAGGACCAAGGAAGACATCATCATCAGCCTCTTCGAGGACCTGACGAGACCGATCGACGAGCTGATCGCCTGGGCCCGGGAGCAGCCGCACACCCTGGAGACCAAGCGGGAGGTGCTGCGGCGCTACAGCGAGGCGATGGCGGCGGGCGCGCCGCTGTACCGGTTCATGCAGGAGAACCAGGCGACGATGCGGGAGCTGAGCATCGGCGAGACGGTCAAGAAGCGGCTCTTCCGCCTGGTGGAGCTCCTGCGCACGGAGGGCGGCCCGCTGAAGGACCAGGTCCGCTGCGTCAGCGCCCTGTTCACGCTGCACGCGGGGATGATGTTCCTCCAGCACGTGGAGGGCGACCCGGAGGAGACCCGCCAGGCGGCCCTGGAGGTGGCGGTGGACCTCATCACCCAGGCCCACCACCAGCCGTAGGCCGTGTCCTCAGGGCCCCGTCCGCCGGGGCGGGGTCACTTCTCGGTGGAGCGCGGGAAGGTGATCTCGACCCGGCGGTTCTTCTTGCGGCCCTCCTCGGTGCCGTTGTCGGCGATCGGGTAGTCCTCGCTGTACCCGCGGACGTCGAAGGCGACGTTCGGCCCGGTCACCACCTTGGCCAGCTCCGCGTGCACCGCGTCGGCCCGCTGCTTGGACAGTTGCTTGCCGTGCTCGTAGCTGCCCTGGTCGTCGGTGAACCCGAAGACCCGCACCCGGGTCGCCCGCTGCTGGTTGATCTCGTTGGCGATGGCCTGGATGCGGGCCGCGGCCTGGGCGTTGAAGACGGCGCTGTTCTCCGGGAAGAGCACCTCGGACTGGAGCGCCATCATGACCGTCCGGTTGGTCTCCTGCCGCCGCTGCTCCCCGCCGAGGTCCTCGACCACCTCGGCGATGTCGAGCACCTTGGCCGGCGCGAGGACCCCGCCCTGGGGGATCTTCAGGCCGGGCGAGGTGGAGTCGATGGAGACGGGCGCGGAGGCCGAAGGCTCCGCGCCGGGGGGCGCGGTGGGCGGCTCGTCCGCGTGGGCGGCGCCCGCGCCGAGGAGGTGGGCCCCGGCGACGACGAGGGCGCAGACCGCCGTGACCGCGGCGGCGCGACGGCGGGCGGTCATGAGGTGGTGGGCGGTCATGGCGGGGCGGGCGGGTGTGGGGCGGGCGGGCATCGCGGGGCGTGTGGTCATGGCATCACCCTGAGATCTTGATGGTGGCCGGAGCGAAGGTGGGGAGGCTGAACTCGACCTCGGCGGTGCCGGTGGGCGGGGCCGGGAACTGGGCGAAGAACGGGATGCTCTCGCCCGCGGCGATACGGGTGATGCCGATGGTGCACAGGCACCTGCCCTCCGTGTCGCGGAGCACGTAGTACCGCTTCTTGCCCGCCTTGTCGGTCAGGGCCGCCCCCGCCACCGACGCGGGGCTCGCGCCCTTCTCGTCACCGCGCCAGGCGGCGGTCTGCACGAAGGCTTCGGTCCCGCCGTTCTTGAGCCGGCCGCTGACGGTGAAGAACCCGCCCTGGTCGCGGAGGGCGGAGTCGATCGTCAAGACGATGCCGGCCGGTCCGGCCGAGGTGGCGATGACCTCGGTGGGCGTGGAGCCGGAACTCCCTTCCGGCGCGGGCGTCAGCGGCTGGTCGCCCGCGGACCGCGCCGGAGAGGGGCCGGCCGGCGGCTTGGCCTTCCCGTCGTCGCCGCCCCCGCCACCGCATCCGGACAGGGTGAGAACCAGAGCCGCCGCCCCCGCCACGGCCGCTCCCCCGCGGACCTTCACCAGGTGCCGAACCCTCATCTGCGCCGCTCCCTTGTCTGTCTCGTTCGATGTCATTCGACCAGCCGCACCCGGAAGAGGGTCCTGGCCAGGCTCTCCCAGGCCCTGGGCCTGGACGGGTCGAAGGAGATGTCGTCGGCGCCCTCGCACCTGATCACCACGGACGGGCCCGGCTCCGCGCCCCCGCCGCTGGGTGACGGCGCCGGACCAGGTGACGGCGTCGGGCCGGAGGACGGTGCCGGACCCGGCTCGGCGGCCACCGGGCCGAGGCCGCAGCGCGGCTCGACCAGGGCGCTCGCGCGGGCCCGCCCGGGGAGTCCGGCGGTGCCGGGCACCACCGAGTCCCCCACCGTCGCCTCGGTCACCGCCTCCACCCGGAACCGGAGCCCGGCCCCCGTACAGGTCACCGTCGCGGCGTTCAGGGCGGCGAGGCGCCGGGCTCCGGCGCAGGCACCCGCCGTGTCCAGGCGGTTCCCGGCGAGGACGTCCTTCCACTCCTCCGGCGTGAGCAGGGCGAGGTCCAGCCCCGGAACCAGGTGGTCCCTGGCGTCACGGGCCGCGGCCAGCGCCGCGGCGTCGGCCGCGCCCTGCGCGTCGCTGCGGATGACGGAGGCCCGCCCGACCACGAAGAAGGCGAGGGCGGCGAACATCAGGATCGCCACCATCCCGACGTAGAGGGGGAACACCTGCCCCCGGTCCCGCCGCCACGGTCCCTTCACCCGGCGGTGATGCTCTCCACCGCCTGCGCGATCCGGTTCGTGATCGCGGTGCCGATCCCCAGACCGACGATCGCACCGATGATGACGACGACCACCAGGATGATGCCCAGGTACTCGAAGGCCGTCTGACCGCTGTCCCCGGCCCTGGTCCCGGTCCTGGCCGGGGGCCGGGGGGAGGTCAGGCGCAGGCGTGCCGCGACGAAGGCCTTCAGCAGCGTGTGGTGTGACATGGGGGGTTCCTCCCGATGGGGTGCCGCTGTCGATGCGCGGACGGTACGGGCCGGGGGCGGGATCGGCCAAGGGCCCCGGGGCCCACCTACGGGCCCATTGCACGCCTCGCGCACGGCCGTCACCCATGGCCGGACACCCCCCGGCGGGCCGTCCCCAGCCAGCGGGCGATCGCCTCGCTGCGGGTGGTGCTGTGGAGCTTGGCGAAGATGCGGTTGATGTGGTTCTTGACCGTCTTCTCGCTGATGAAGCAGGCCGCGGCGATCTGCTGATTGCTCATGCCGGACGCGATCAGGTCCATGATCTCCACCTCCCGTGAACTCAGCCCGGAACCGGCCTGGTTGAGCATCCCCCGGGACGACTGTGCCACAGCGCGTTGCTCCAGCGAAGACCTCTCCCGGACATCCGCGAGCAGCGCCGTCGCCGCCGTGGCCGTGAAGTGGGCCCGGCCCTCGTGGACGTCGCGGACCGCCGAGATCAGCTGGTCCACGCCGAACTCGCCGTGGACCAGGTAGCCGCCCGCGCCCAGGAGCAGGGTCTCGCGGACGAGGTCCGCCTCCCTGCTGTACGTCAGCATCAGCACCGGGGCCAGCCGGACCAGGTGCGGGAGCGCCGAGATGCCGTCGACGCCCGGCATCCGGACGTCCAGCAGGACCACGTCCGGGGCGTGCGCGCGCGTGAGCGCCAGGGCCTCGCGGCCGTCGGCCGCCCGGGCGACGACGTGGAATCCTCCGGCGGCGCCCAGCAGGGCGGCCAGGCCCGCCCGGAGGACCGGGTTGCCGTCGGCGATCAGGACACGGACCGGCAGGGTCGGTACGGGCATGATCAGCCGCCCCCGAAGATCGCGCCGAAGTCGACGTCCGCCCCGTACACGAACCCGCAGACCAGCAGGATCAGGGTGCCGGGCAGCATGAACATGGTGACCGCGAAGGTGGCCTTCGGGACGGCGCGGGCCGCGCGGCGGCGGGCGTTCTGCGCGTCGGTGCGGCGCATGTCCTCGGCGATGGCGATGAGGGTCTCCACGATCGGCGATCCCAGCTCCTCGCCCTGCTGGAGGGCGGTGACGAACTGGGCCACCTGTTCGGAGTCGTTGCGCCGGCGCAGCTCGTCGAAGGCCTGGCGGCGGCTGACGCCCATGTCCATCTGCTGGAGGGTGATGCGGACCTCGTCCGCCCACGGGCCCTCGTACTTGGCCGCCACCCGCTCCAGCGCCTGCCGGAAGCCGAGGCCCGCGCTGACCACCACGGCGAGGACGTCCAGGAAGTCCGGCAGGGTCCGCTCGATGTGGTCGCGGCGGACCCGGATCGCCGACCACAGCCCGGCCTCGATCCAGAACAGCCCGAACGCGACCATCAGGAGGGCGGGGACGAGCTGCCCGTTGAGGAAGAGGGAGACCGCGCCGAGGGCGCCGAGGGCCGCGTACACCGCGCGGCGGGCCGCGTACCGGTCGATCGTCAGACCGGCCGGGTTGCCCGCCATGTCGATCTGCCGGCGTTTGCGCGCCACCCGGTCCGGGCCCATCAGGCGCAGGACCAGGGGGGCCCAGCGGATGCCCGCCCGGTCCACGAGCGAGCCGACCGCCGTGGTGCGGGTGGCGCCGACCTCCAGGGCCAGGGCCAGGTCGGAGGGGAGTTCGACGTCGGCGCGGTACAGGCGCAGGCCGTGGAAGGCGCCGAGGACGGACAGGCCCGCGGCGAGGGCGAGCAGAAGTGCGGTCATCGGACCCTCCTCACACTTCGATCTTGGACAGGCGGCGGATGAGGAGGAAGCCCAGGGTGAAGAGGGAGAGGGCCACCAGGACCGCCGTCTGCCCGATGAACGCGCCGGTCATCCGGTCGAGGGCGCCCGGCAGCATCGTGTTGACGAGCAGCAGCGAGGCCAGCCCGATGGCGGGCACCAGGTACGCGGTCACCATCACCTGGGAGAGCTGCGTACGGATCTCGCGCCGGGTCTCCTTGCGCTGTTCCAGGGTGACCGTCAGGTTGCGCAGGCTGCCGACGATGGCGCCGCCCGACCGCGCCGAGAGCACCAGCGTGGAGACCAGGACGACGAGTTCGCGGGAGGGCAGGCGCTGGGCCATCTCGCCGAGGGCCTCGTCGATGGAGTGGCCGACGGCCAGGCGGTCCGCGACGCGCGCGAGTTCCTCGCCCGCCGGGGCCTCCAGTTCCTCGGCGGCGATCCCGATGGCCGTGCGCAGGGCCAGCCCGGCCTGGGTGGCGTTGGCCAGGATGCGGGCCAGCTCGGGGAGCTGGGAGATGAACCGCTCGGTGCGCCGGGTCCGCTGCCAGCTGAGGAAGGCGTTGGCCGACCACAGGCCGATCAGCCCCGCCACCGGCCCGAAGAAGGGGGCCAGCAGGGCGGCGGCGAGGAGCCAGGCCCCGGCGACGGCCAGGAGCACGTGGACGAGGAACTCGCCCGGGGTGACCGCCAGGCCGGTGGTGGCGAGCCGGCGCTCGATCCAGCGGCCGAACGCGGTGCGGCGCAGGCGCCGGTCCAGGGCGCGGAACCGGCGCCCGCGGCCGACGCCCTCAGGGGCGTCGCTCGACGAGAGCCGTTCGACGAGGGCGGCGCGCTGGGCGTGCCCGGCGGCGTAGGCGTGGAGGCCGAGGACGACGAACAGGCAGGCCAGCAGGGTGGCGCCGAGGGCGAGGAGGATCAGAGGGTTCACCGGGCGGTCCGGGAGGTGAGCGGGTCGTGGTGGGTGGTGAGCGGGTCGTGGTGGGTGTCGGCCGTCTCGACCCCGAACGCCTGGGGGACCGGCTGGTTGTTCATGTAGAGGCGCTCCGCGATCCGGCGCGGCAGCGGGCCGTACGCGAAGTGGCCCCGCACGCGCCCGTCGGCGCCCATGGGCCGGGCGGCGTACCGGCAGACGGTGGTGGTCCGGAAGGGTTCGCGGCCGTGGGAGTCGAGGAGGGAGATCTCGGTGACGCGGCGCGTGCCGTCGCCGAAGCGGGTGAGCTGGACGATGACGTCGACGGCGCTGTTGATCTGGTCCTGGAGCGCCTCGAAGGGGATCTCGACCTCGGACATGGAGGCGAGGGTCTGGAGCCGGGTCAGGGCGTCCTGCGAGCTGTTGGCGTGGACGGTGGCCAGCGAGCCGTCGTGGCCGGTGGACATGGCCTGGAGCATGTCCAGGGTCTCGCCGCCCCGGACCTCGCCGACGATGATGCGGTCGGGGCGCATGCGCAGGGAGTTGCGTACGAGGTCGCGGATGGTGATCTGGCCCTTGCCCTCGACGTTCGGGGGGCGGGATTCGAGCCGGATGACGTGGGCCTGCTGGAGCTGGAGTTCGGCGGAGTCCTCGATGGTGATGATGCGTTCGCCCTCCGGGATCAGCCCGGAGAGGGCGTTGAGGAGGGTGGTCTTGCCGGTGCCGGTGGCCCCGGAGACGATCACGTTCAGTTTCGCCTGCACCAGGCCGGACAGGAGCAGCAGCATCGGTTCGTCCAGCGAGCCGAGGGCGATCATCTCGTGGAGGGTGAAGGCGCGCGGGAAGCGGCGGATCGTGAGGGTGGCGCCGGTCAGCGAGAGCGGCGGGATGATGACGTTGACGCGCTCGCCGCTGGGGAGCCGGGCGTCGACCATCGGATTGGCCTCGTCCACGCGGCGGTTGACGGTGGAGACGATGCGTTCGATGGTCTGCATCAGCTGCTCGTGCGAGGCGAAGCGCAGCGGGAGCTGTTCGACGCGTCCGGCGCGCTCCACGAAGATCTGGTCCGGCCCGTTGACCATGATCTCGGAGATGGTGGCGTCCTCCAGCAGGGGTTCGAGCACGCCGAGGCCGAGGGCTTCGTCGACGACGCGGCGGATCAGCTGCGCGCGCTCGACGGTGGAAAGGACCGGGCCCTCACGGCTGATGATGTGGCCGAGGACGCGCTCCAGCCGCGCCCGGCGCTCTGCGGGCGCGAGCGCGGACATCTCGGCGAGGTCGATCTCCTCCAGCAGCTTGGCGCGGTAGGAGGAGACCAGCCGGCTGTCCTCGCGGGGGCTGTGCCGGTCGTCGGGGGTGGTGACCCGGGAACGCAGGCTCATGTCGGTCAGGGTCCGTTCGGGTCGTCGTTGGGCATGACCGCCCGGGCGGTGGCGGCCCGGAAGGTGACGCCGGGGAAGAGGGACCTGATGTCGATGGTCACGGTCGCCGTGACGGTCTCGGCCGTCGTGGCCACCGCGACCCGCGCGTCGAGCCCGGCGCTGACGGCGGCCCGGCCCGCCGCCTCGCCGCCCCCGCCGGTACGGGCCTCCACGCGGGCGGCGGTCCGCGCGGCGGTGTCGGCCTGCTCGTGCACGTACGCGACCCAGCCGAGCTGGATGCCGCAGAGCCCGACGAGCAGCAGGACGGGGACGAAGCCGATGTACTCCAGGGCGACCTGGCCCCGGTCCCGGTCCCGGTCCCGGTCCCGGTCCCGGAGGCGAGTGCGGAGGCGAGACCGGGTGCGGGCAGGGGTGCGGTCCCCGCCGGGTGCGGTCCCGGCACCGGTGCCGGGACCGGGTGCGCGTGTCCCCGTACGCATCTCAGCGCGCCTCCCTCTCCATCGCGGCGCCCGCGTCGCCCGGGATGGTCACGCCGAGGTCGAGCAGCCCGGGGTAGAGGACCGGGAGCGTCAGCCGGACCTCGACCCGGTAGACCCCGTCCGCCGCGCCCAGGCACCGGACCTGCGGGGCCCAGGCGGCCGTGACGTGTTCGCCCCCCGCTTCCCGGCACTCCGCGTCGCCCCGGACCGCGCCCGCGCGGGCCGCCTGGTCGGCCGCGTCGCCCGCCAGCGAGAAGCCGTAGCCGATCAGGACGCACTGCCAGGCCGCGACCACGAGGAGCAGGATCAGCGGCATCGCCCCGGCGAACTCCACCGCCACCTGGCCCCGGTCCCCGCCCCGGCGCACGGCCGGCAGCCGCGTCGTACGGGGCCGGGAGCCGGGCCGGGCGGCCGGGGGCCGGGAGCCGGGCCGGGCGGCCGGGGGCCGGGGGGCGCGCGTGCGCGCGGGCACCGGTCAGCCCTCCCGGCCGCGGCGCCGCCACGGGCCGAACGCGCCCCGGTCGCCCGCGCGCAGCCGGGCCACCGCGCCGGCCGGGCGGACGGCGACGGCGGAGGAGGGCGCGGCGCCGGGCGCGGCGGCCGGTCCTTCCGGGCCGGTCAGCAGGCCCAGTTCGCCCGCCAGGCTCCACAGCGCCTGTTTGACGACGGACCGGTTGTCCAGGTCCTGGACCCGGCCCGCGTCCACCACCGCCTGGAGCTCCTTGAAGGCGGCCGGGACCGGGGTGCGGGTGGCCCGGGTCCGGGTGATCCTCTCGATGAGGGAGGGCTGGATCTCGGTGTGCTTGCTCCAGCGGTTGACGACCATGGTGGTGTCCTCGGCCTTGCGGACCTGGAGCCGTTCCCACATCCGGACCAGCCGTTTCGCGGCCCGGACGGAGACCACGTCGGGCGTGGTGACCAGGACCGCCACGTCCGCCAGCTCCACGGCGGCGGCGTTGGCGCCGGTCACCTGGGTGCCGCAGTCGATGACGACCAGCTCGTACCGGGCGCGCAGGGCGCCGATGACCAGACGGGCGGCCCGGTCGTCGACCTCCTCGCCGCGTTCGCCGTCGGCCGGGGCGAGGAGCAGGGCCAGGCCGGTGCGGTCCTCGTAGACGGCGTCCTGGAGGACCCGCGGGGAGATGTCCTCGATCCCGGCGAGGTCGGCGACGGAGCGGCGGAACCGCACGTCGAGGTAGGAGGCGACGTCACCGGCCTGGAGGTCCAGGTCGACCAGTGCGGTGCGCCGTCCCGCGGCGGTCGCGGCCAGCGCGAACTGGACGGCGGTGAAGGTGGCGCCGACCCCGCCCTTGGCCCCGGTGACGGTGACGACGGTGCCCCCGGGCCCGGTGGGTTCCCCGGGGCCGCGTCCCAGGTGGCGGCGGACGCCGGTGGACCACTGGGCGGCGGCCTGGACCCGGGCGGCCAGCTCGTCGTAGGTGAGCGGGAGTCCGGCCAGGCCGCGGGCGCCCGAGTCCATGGCGGCGGAGAAGAGGGCGGGCCCGGCGTCCGAGGAGACCAGGACGACCCCCACCGCCGGGAAGCGGAGGGCGACTTCGCGGATGAGTTCCAGGGCGGGCAGCGGGCCGATCCGCTCGTGGACGAGGACTACTTCGGGCAGTTCGCCGACCGACTCGGCGGCGAGCCGGGCCAGGGTGTCGATCAGCGCGGTGGAGTCGGTGACGGGCCCGGCCGGTTCGGCGTCGGGGAGCTGGCTGAGCAGCGTCACCATGGCGCGGGCGGCTTCCGGGTCGCCGACCGCGGGGAGGATTCGGGTGGTCATGCGCGCCTCACTTGTCCCCGTCGAGGGTGTACGTGCGCTCGTTCGGGGCGGGTGTCGAGTCGGTGCCGGGGGCCACCAGGGCCAGCCGGACGTGTTCCGCGAAGGACTCGGCGTACGCGACGCGCTGGGTGTCCTTGGTGACGAGGGCGAAGGTGATCGGGACGGCCTCGGCGGGCCCCTTGCGGTCGCCCTCCTTGTCGAGGGAGGTGAGCTTGCCGACGTTGATGACGCGGGCGTTGGCCACGATGATCACCGAGCGGGCCGGGTCGGTGTCCTTGGCGCCCTTGAAGGTGGCGATGATGTTGACCTTGGCGCCGGAGGTGATCTTCCCGGCCACGCCGGTCGCCGCGTCGATCATGATGGCGATCTCCTGCTCCCCGGGCTGGAGCTTCGGCTTGTCGACGAACATGTCCGCCTGGAGCAGCGAGCCCTTCTTCAGCGTGGTGAGGGCGATCTTCTGGTCGAGTGCGCCGAGGTCGGTGACGGCGGTCCCGGAGAGCCAGCGCCGGGGGACGGTGATCTCCTCGAACTGGTCCGCGGTCAGCGGGCTGTGCGGTGCGATGTCGCCCTTGGCGCGGTAGGCGACGACCTGGGACCCGACCTTGGAGTTGACGTCGCCGATCAGCACCAGGACCCCGGCGAAGGCGCCGAGCGCGCACAGGACCGACAGGAGCAGCAGGATGACGCCGCGGCGCTGGCGTGAGTTCATGGGCCGTACTACCTCGCCGTTCTTCGTTCGTTCGGGACGGTCAGGTTCTCGGGCGGTCAGGTTCTCGGGCGGACCGGTGCGGCGAGCGGTGCGGAGGCCGGGCCGGTGCGCGGGCCGGTGCGCGGTGCGGTGGCCGGGCCGGTGGCCGGTGCGGTGAGCGGTGCGGAGCAGAAGCCGCAGCGGTCGCCGATGAGTTCGAGTCCGCACCAGCGGCACTCCTCGCGGCGGACCGAGGCGACGAGCTGGTAGAGAACGGACAGGTCGGGGATGCCGGCCGCGAACTCGACCAGCTTCGGGGTGGCCCACCAGGTGGGCGAGGCGCCCGGCAGCGGGTGCTCCATGACGCCCTGCGCCTTCCAGGCGGGAGCCAGGGTGGCGGCGACCCAGTCGGAGGTGAGCCGGCCGCGGGCGAAGGTCAGCTCGGTGGCGTAGGCGGGGCCGGGCGGCAGGGCGCCGCCCGCGTGGGCGCCCGAGGTGCCGAGGCGGGCCAGGTGCGGCGCCGGGTGGGCGAGGACGGCGAACTGCGCGCCCGGCGACCAGGACCGGGCGTGCGCCTTGAGGCCGACCGGGACCCGGTCGAGCCGGGCGACGGAGCCGAGCAGGGCGCCCGCGTGGAGGTAGTGGCAGAGCAGCCGGGCGGCGGAGGCGATGATTCCGGGGCTGAAGTCGCAGACGCTGAGCTGGCGGAGCTGACGGACGAGCAGGGCGGTGGCCAGCGGGGGCAGATCGATGTCGAGGAGCGCGATCCGGTCGGTTTCCAGGATGGCCCGTACGGTGTGCAGCCGCTGGACGGTGGCCGGGGGCAGCCAGGGCGGCACGACGGCCACGAGGTGGCCGTGGCGCTCCAGCAGGGCGCTGGTCTCGGTGAGGGCGCCGGCCAGGTCGAGCCGGTCGGGCGGGTGGAGCAGGGCGGCCCCGGGGGTGTGCCGGTCGGGGGCCGGGAGCACCAGGTCGGCGCTGGTGACAGCGATGGCGGTCGGCACGCGAATCCCCCTGTTCACCCCGCGCGCAGCGGCTCCCCGCATGCGCGTCGCGCGTTCGCCCGCGTCCGCGCGCACTGCGCGACCGCAAACCCCCGACGCTCTTCCCCCGTGCCCCAGCACCCTATCCGCGCCGCCCCCGGCAGGGCAGGGGCTTGGTGATTCCCGTACGGCGGGCGCAGTGCGCGGGTGGCCAGAAAACCGGACAACCGGGATCGGGTGCCCGGCCTTTTCAAGCCACATCGCGCAGAGCCTTGACACGAGGATTGGTCTGGACCAACTCTGGACCAACTGGGCGCCGGGCCACCCCACTTGGCCCCGCCCTCCTCATCCTCCCCCCACCGGAGCCCACGTGAACCGCATACGTTCCCTCGCCCTGCTGGGCGCCGCCACCCTCACCGCCGGGGGTCTGACGGCCCTCGCCGCGGGGACCGCCCAGGCCGCGGACATCAACGTCGCCCGTAACGGCGGCTTCGAGTCCGGCCTCTCCAACTGGTCCTGCTCCGGCGGGTCCGGCGCCGTCGTCCCCTCGCCGGTCTTCGCAGGTGCAGGCGCCCTGAAGGCCACCCCGGCGGGCTCCGACAACGCGCGGTGCAGCCAGACCGTCACGGTCAAGCCGAACTCGACGTACACGCTGAGCACGCAGGTGCAGGGCTCGTACGTCTACCTGGGCGCGACCGGGACCGGCACCCAGGACGTCTCCACCTGGACCCCCGGCACCGGCGGCGGCTGGCAGAAGCTGTCCACCACCTTCTCCACCGGCCCGAGCACCACCCAGGTCAGCGTCTACACGAACGGCTGGTACGGCCAGTCGCCCTACACCGTCGACGAGTTCAGCGTCTTCGGCCCGGACGGCGGCGGCGGCTCCGACCCCGGCCCGGTCGTCCCCGGCGCCCCGGCGGGCACCGCCGTTTCCGGCCAGAGCGCGAACGCGCTCACCCTTTCGTGGAGCGCGGTCAGCGGGGCGGCGGGCTACTACGTCTACCAGAACGGCGTCCGCGTCCAGACGGTCACCAACCCCTCCGCCCAGATCTCCGGGCTCACCGCCTCCACCTCGTACGCCTTCCAGATCAGCGCGTACAACGCGGCGGGCGAGGGCACCAGGTCCGCCACGGTGACCGGCACCACGACCGGGGGCGGCGGCCCGAACCCGAACCCGGCGGTCCCCCGGCACGCCCTGACCGGCTACTGGCAGAACTTCAACAACGGGGCGACGGTCCAGAAGCTCTCCGACGTCCCGGCGCAGTACGACATCATCGCCGTCTCCTTCGCCGACGCCACGACCACGCCCGGCGCCATCACCTTCAACCTCGACACGGTGGGCCTCGGCGGCTACACGGTGCCGCAGTTCAAGGCCGACATCGTGGCGAAGAAGGCGGCCGGCAAGTCCGTCATCCTCTCCATCGGCGGCGAGAAGGGCACCATCTCGGTCAACGACTCCGCCTCCGCGAACAACCTGGCGAACTCGGCGTACGCGCTGATGCAGGAGTACGGCTTCACCGGGGTCGACATCGACCTGGAGAACGGCATCAACCCGACCTACATGACGCAGGCCATGCGCGCGCTGTCGCAGAAGGCGGGCCCCTCGCTCGTCATCACGATGGCCCCGCAGACCATCGACATGCAGTCGACGCAGGGCGGCTACTTCCGGACGGCGCTGAACATCAAGGACATCCTCACCGTCGTCAACATGCAGTACTACAACAGCGGCGCGATGCTCGGCTGTGACGGCAAGGTCTACTCCCAGGGCTCGGTGGACTTCCTCACCGCACTCGCCTGCATCCAGCTGGAGGGCGGCCTCGACCCGTCGCAGGTCGGCATCGGGGTCCCCGCCTCCCCGAGCGGCGCGGGCAGCGGCTACGTCTCCCCGGCCATCGTCAACAACGCCCTGGACTGCCTGACCGTCGGCACCGGCTGCGGCACCTTCAAGCCGGCGAAGACCTACCCGAGCCTGCGCGGCGCGATGACCTGGTCGACGAACTGGGACGCCAAGGCGGGCAACGCCTGGTCGAACGCGGTGGGCCCGAAGGTGCACAGCCTCCCGTAGGCGGTAGGTGTGGGGGTGGCCTGAACCGGCTCGGCGAGCACCACGTGCTCTTGACCCGAACATGCCACAAGAGCACGCTGTGCGCGTCCGCACGGCTACCCCCGCACTCCCGCCCCCACAGGAGAACGCATGCGGCTCCACACCGGCCGGAGGGCCGCCGTCACGGCGGCCCTCCTGGCGCTCGCCCTCGGCGCACCCGCCTACGGCATGAGCGCCACCGCCTCACCACCGCCCGTCCCTTCCACCGCCACGCAGGACGAGGCCGTCGTCCAGTACCGCGTCCCCGGCCCCGCCACGGCGGCCGAGCGGACCGCCCTGCTCCGGACGGGCGTGTCGATCGACGAGGTGGACGACCACGCCGTCGTGGTCACCGCCGACCCCCAGCAGGCCAAGAGCCTGCGCGCCCTCGGCTACCGGCTGACCGCCCTGCCCGGCCCCCCGGACCGCTCGGAGCCCGGGATCGCGGCCGACGTGCTGGACTTCCCCTCGGCGGACTCGAAGTACCACAACTTCGCCGAGATGACGGCCGAGATCGACCAGCGGGTGGCCCAGTACCCCGCGATCATGAGCAAGCGGGTGATCGGCACGTCCTACCAGGGCCGGGACCTCGTCGCCATCAAGATCAGCGACAACGTCGCCGCCGACGAGGCCGAGCCCGAGGTGCTCTTCACCCACCACCAGCACGCCCGCGAGCACCTGACCGTCGAGATGGCTCTCTACCTGCTCAAGGAGTTCGGCGCCCAGTACGGCACCGACACCCGGCTGACGAACCTGGTGAACAACCGCGAGATCTGGATCGTGCCGGACCTCAACCCGGACGGCGGCGAGTACGACATCGCCACCGGCTCCTACCGGTCCTGGCGCAAGAACCGCCAGCCCAACGCCGGTTCCACCTCCGTCGGCACCGACCTGAACCGCAACTGGGACTACAAGTGGGGCTGCTGCGGCGGCTCCAGCACGAGCAAGGGCTCCGAGACCTACCGCGGCCCCGCCGCCACCTCCGCGCCCGAGGTGAAGGCCGTCTCCGACTTCGTCCGCAGCCGGATCGTGGGCGGAAAGCAGCAGATCACCGCCGCGATCGACTTCCACACCTACAGCCAGCTCGTCCTGTGGCCCTACGGCTGGACCTACAACGACACCGCGCCCGGCCTGACCGCCGACGACCTCGCCGCCTTCAAGAAGGTCGGCACGAACATGGCGGCCAGCAACGGCTACACGCCCGAGCAGTCCAGCGACCTCTACATCACCGACGGCACCATCGACGACTGGCTCTGGGGCGACCAGAAGATCTTCGGCTACACCTTCGAGATGTACCCGGGTTCCTCCGGCAGCGGCGGCGGCTTCTACCCGCCCGACGAGGTGATCGACCGCGAGACCTCGCGCAACCGCGAGGCGGTCCTCCAGCTCCTGGAGAACGCCGACTGCATGTACCGCTCGATCGGCAAGGAAGCCCAGTACTGCGCCTGAGCGCGGCGGAGGTCACCGCGCCCGAGCGCCCATGACGGTGCCCCGCACCCCCGGTCGGTCCGGGGGTGCGGGGCACCCGCCTTCCACAGGCCCGCGCCCGGTCAGCCCAGGACGGCCAGCGCGTCGATCTCGACCAGCAGCCCGGCGGGCAGGCCCACGTACACGGTGGTGCGCGCGGCCGGGGCCTCCTTCAGGCCCTGCTCCTCGAAGTAGGTGTTGTAGATCCCGTTCATCTCGGCGAAGTGCCCGGTGTCCGTGAGGTAGACGCGGATCATCATCACGTCGTCCCAGCTCGCGCCGCCCGCCTCCAGCACGGAGCGGACGTTCTCCAGCGTCTGGAGGGTCTGCTCCCGCAGCGTCGGCCCGGCCGGCGTCGGCGCCTGCCCGTCCACGTGCGGCAGGAACCCGACCTGGCCGGCGACCTGGAGGATGTTCCCCTTGCGGACCCCGTGCGAGAACCGCGCGGGCGGGACGGTGTGCGTGGCGGGGGTGATCGCGGTCTTGCCGGTCACGGTGGTGGTGGTGGCGGCGGCTTCGGTCCGCGCGGTCTGCTCGGTCATGCGTCGTCCTTCATGCGTAGTCGTCGCCGGGCGTCGTCGCCCGGGCACGGTCGTCGTTCGGCACGGTCGTCGTCCGGGCACGGTCGTCGCCCGGCCCGCGCCCTGCCCGCGCCCCGGCCGGGGCCGTCATGCGGCGGGGCCGGAGCCCGAGTACTCCCGGCTGATGGTGTCGGCGGTCCGCAGGACCAGGGGGAGCAGTTCGAGCAGTCCCTCGGCGGGGACCACCACGGTCGGGGCCGAGAGCGACATCGCCGCGACCACCCGCCCGCCCGGCCCGCGCACGGGCGCGCCCACGCAGTTGATGGACTCCTCGTGCCCGCCGAGGTCGGTGGCCCAGCCCTGCTCGCGCACGGCCGCCAGCTCGCGCAGGAACGCGGCGGCGTCCGGGGTCGAACGGGCCGTGTAGCGCGGGTACTCGATCCGCCCGGCCAGCGCCACCCGCTCCGCCTCGGGCAGGTCGGCCAGGAGCAGCTTCGAGACGGCGGCGACGGTCAGCGGGACGGGCTTGCCGATCCGGGAGTACATGCGGACCGGGTAGCGGCTGTCGACCTTGTCCACGTAGACCACCTCGTCGTCCTGGAGCAGGGCGAGGTGGACGGTGTGCCCGGTGACCCGGTTCAGCTCGGCGAGGTGCGGGTGGGCGACCGCCCGGACGTCCAGGTTCTCCACCGCCTCGGCGGCCAGCGCGAAGAGCTGCGCCCCGAGCCGGTAGCGGCCGTCCGGCTGCCGGTAGACGAACCCGTGCTCGTGCAGGGTCCGCAGCAGCCGCAGGGCCGTGCTCTTGTGCACGTCGAGCTCCACGGCGACCTCGCCGAGGCCCGCCGGACCCTTCGCGAGCAGCGGCAGAATGCCCAGCGCCCGCTCCACCGACTGGCTCACGCCGTACCCTCTCGTACCGTCGCGCCGCCACCGCACGGCGTTGACCATCGTCATCAGGGATGTTAGACAGCAGCCAGCGTGATACGCAACGACCGTTGCGCGCGGTGCAACCTTCCGGGAGTCCCCTCATGCCCAGCGACCCTGTCCAGGCCCTCGCCGACGAACCGGTCGACCACCGGTTCAAGGGCCTCCCGCCGGACGCCGGGGAACGCGGCCTCACCGTGGGACAGCTGGCCGCCGAGCGCCGGGACCTCTTCGACGGCGGGTTCACCACGCCCGTACTGACCCTCGACGCCGACGCCCTGGAGCACAACCTCACCGCCCTCGGCGCGTACGCGTCCCGCCACGGCCTCGCCTTCGCCCCCCACGGCAAAACCTGTATGGCGCCCCAGCTCTTCCGCCGCCAGCTCGACCACGGCGCCTGGGGCATCACCGTCGCCGTCCCCCACCAGGTCCGTGTCTGCCGCGCCTTCGGCGTCCCGCGCGTCTTCCTCGCCAACCAGCTCGTCGACCCCGCCGCCCTGCGCTGGATCGCCGCCGAACTCGCCGCCGACCCCGGCTTCCGGTTCGTCTGTTACGTGGACTCCGTGCGCGGGGTCCGGCTCATGGACCGGGCCCTGCGGGGCGCCCCCGCCGCCGTCGACGTGGTCGTGGAGCTCGGCGCCGGGGAGGGCGCCCGCACGGGGGCCCGTACCGAGGAGGAGTGCCGCGCCGTCGCCGAGGCCGTCGCCGCCACCACCACCCTGCGCCTGGCCGGGGTCGCGGGCTACGAGGCCGAGGTCCCGGACGCCTCCCCCGCCACCGTCCAGGCGTACCTGCGCCGGCTGACCGCCCTCGCCGCCGGGCTCGACGCGGCCGGGCTCTTCTCCCCCGGCCTGACGGAGATCGTCGTCAGCGCGGGCGGCTCCGCCTGGTTCGACACCGTCGCCGAGGTCTTCGCGGAGCTGCCCCCGCTCTCCCGGCCCACGCTCCGGCTGCTGCGCTCGGGCGCGTACGTCTCCCACGACCACGGCTGGTACACCCGCCTCACCCCCTTCAACCGCCGGCCCGAGGAGGGCGCGCTCCGGCCCGCCTTCCGGCTGTGGACCCAGGTCGTCTCCCGGCCCTCCCCCACCCAGGCGTTCGTCAACGCGGGCAAGCGCGACATCGCCTACGACCTGGGCCTGCCCGGGGCGGAGCTGATCCGCGACCCTCTCGACGGCGCCGAACGGCCCGCCACCGGCGTCCGCGTCGTCAAACTCTCCGACCAGCACGCCTGGCTGGAGACCGGCCCGGACACCGGACTCCAGGTCGGCGACTGGGTGGCGCTCTCCATGTCCCACCCCTGCACGATCTTCGAGAAGTGGCCGCTGATCCCCCTCGTGGAGGCGGACGGCACCGTCACCGACTACGTCCGCACCTTCTTCTAGTACCGCGTCAGGCAACGTTCGCCCCCGGCCCTTCCGGTGGTTCCCGCACCACAACTCCCGCGCGAACCACCGGAAGCAGCACCGGAAGCGGCACCGGAAGCGGCACCGAAGAGCTGTCCGCGCAGGGCGATCATCGGCCCGTCCCCCTCGCCACCTGCGACACATACGATGAACGCCATGCTCGCCTTCGCCCCAGCGGCCCTGCTGTTCCTCGTCTTCTGCGTGAGTGTCTGGAAGGACCGCAGACGATTTCGCAACGCGGTACTGCTCGGGCTGACCTTCCTCGCCGCCTCCCTCGGGCTGATGACCCAGTTCCGGCACCTGCCCGGCATCCTGGGCCAGCTCGCCGTCCTGGCCGTCTTCCTGCTCCCGGCCGTCGGCATGATCGCCCTCGCCCTCTTCCTGATCTCCAACGGCATGACGATGGTGAAGAAGGAGGGCCGCCGCCCGGCCAACCTGCTCTCCCTGGTGGCGGGTCTGGGGATCTTCGGCCTGATCGCGCTGGTACTCGTCCTGGCCGACAGCGAGTCCCACCCCGTCAACGCGCTCGCCGCAGGTCTGATCCTGCTGGTGGGGTACGTCTCGTTCCTCTTCTTCTGCTTCCTCGGCTACGCCTTCCTCTACGGCCGGATCAAGGTGCGCGGGGACGTGGACTACGTGGTGATGCTGGGCTCCGGCCTGATCGGCGGCGAGCGGGTCCCGCCGCTGCTGGCCTCGCGGCTCCGCAAGGGCCGGGAGATCTACGAGGCCCAGCGCGCCCGGGGCGGCCGGGTGCCGGTCCTGCTCCCCTCGGGCGGCAAGGGCGGCGACGAGAAGATCGCGGAGGCCCGCGCGATGGCCGACTGGCTGATCGCGGACGGGGTCCCGGCGGAGCACCTGCGCCTGGAGGACCGGTCCCGCACCACGGAGGAGAACCTCGCCCTCAGCCGGGCGATCATGGAGGAGGGCGATCCGGCCTACCGGTGCGTGGTCGTCACCAACAACTTCCACGCCTTCCGCGCCGCGATGATGGCCCGCAAGGCCGGGGTGAACGGTCAGGTCCTGGGCTCGCCCACCGCCAAGTACTTCTGGCCGAGCGCGACGATCCGCGAGTTCGTCGCGGTGTTCTGGGAGCACCGGGCGGCCAACCTGAGCATCTGCGGCGCGATCGTCGTCCTGACGGCGGCCCTGGCCCTCACCCTCTGACCCCGGCCCCTCTTCCCCGAGACGCCTCCCCGAGGCAGGTCCCCGAGACCCGTCCCCGAGGTGCGTTCATGGGGACGGCGCCGCAGGATGGGGGGCCAGGGGGCAGTGGGTCCCCGAGGAGGTACGCGATGAAGAGTGCACCGGACGAGCAGCAGCCCGGGAAGACACGGCCGGCGCGGCTCTACAGCGGCGGGGAGCGTCCGTTCGACCCCGAGGACCTGGTGATGGCGAGCGGCCGTGACGTGACGCCGGAAAGGCTCGAAGTAGCGCGCCACCTGATCGAGAAGGAGGGCGCGGCGGCTCTGGAACGCTACCTTCCCTGACCTTCCTGACCTTCCGCAATCCCCTGCAACCCCCCGTACACCTCCCGCCACGGCCCGGTGCCGCCCCGGTCCCGGGCCCGGGGGTCCCTGTCTGCAAAGCTTGAGGGCACGTTTTCAGCCCCAGAAGGGACCGACCCTCACATGCCCCAGGCCAAGCTGACCACCAACTTCGGTGACATCGTGATCGACCTCGACGAGGAGAAGGCCCCGGCCACCGTCGCGAACTTCCTCTCCTACGTGGCGAACGGCCACTACGAGGGCACGATCTTCCACCGGGTGATCCCGGGCTTCATGAACCAGGGCGGCGGCTTCACCGCCGACATGAACCAGAAGCCCACCCGGACCCCGGTGAAGAACGAGGCGGCCAACGGCCTGAAGAACCTGACGTACACGGTCGCGATGGCCCGGACGAGCGACCCGCACTCCGCGACCGCGCAGTTCTTCGTCAACACCGCCGACAACGCGTTCCTCGACCACACCGCCCCGACCCCGGGCGGCTTCGGCTACGCCGTCTTCGGCACCGTCACCGAGGGCCGTGACGTCGTGGACGCCATCGCCGCCGTCCGCACCGGCCGCGCGGGCGGCCACGGCGACGTCCCCGTCGAGCCGGTCGTCATCGAGAAGGCCGAACGGCTGGCCTGACCCGCGCGCCTGCGCGCCTGCGCGCCTGCGCACACCCGCGTGTCCCCGTGCGACGGCCCGGCTCCGGGCCGTCGCACGGGCGCATCCACGGCGGGGACGGCTCGTTAGCCGCCCGAGGGGGGCGTCACCCGCAGGAACAGGCACGAGGACAGGCACCATGCAGCAGCTCGACATCGACTGGACCCGCCCCGCCGACCCCCGCCCCGGTCCGCTCCTCGACCACGTCCGCGCCTACGTGGGCAGCGCGGGCGCCGACGGACACCTCTGGCACGGCCTGCCCACCCTCCTCCTCACCACGGTCGGCCGCCGCAGTGGCCGCCCCGTCCGCACCCCGCTGGTCTACGGCGAGGACGCGGGCCGCCTCATCGTCCTCGCCGCCGCCCACGGCCGCCCGGACCACCCCGCCTGGTACGGGAACCTCACCGCCCACCCGGAGGTCCGCGTCCAGGTCCGCGCCGCCGTCCTCCCCGCCACGGCGTACACGGCCACCCCGCTCCAGCGCGAGACGTACGGGGAGTACATGACGGCCCTCTGGCCCGCCTACGACGACTACCAGGCCGCCGCGTGGCCCCGCGAGATCCCGATGGTGATCATCGAAACCCTGTCCGGCCCCGCCGGCGGCCTCGCACCGTCCTGACGGTGCTCTGGCGGTGCTCTCACGGCAGTCTGACGGTTCCCTGACGGCCGTCTGACCGTGCGCCGACAAGGGCGGCGCGTAGCATCCCGCCATGTCCTCCACGCCGCCCCCGACGACCCTCCTGCCCCCTGCGCCCGGACCCGGCCCTTTCCGGACGGCCGACCGGCTCTGGCTCGCCGTCCGCCTCATGGCCGGCGCCCTGGTGCCGCTGTGGGCCCTGACCTTCCTGGTCACCGAAGGCTCGGAACACGTCGAGCAGTGCGCCCACGGCATGATCGGGCCGGGCGGCCACCACCGGGTCGAGCGCACGTCCGTCCCCTACAACGCCACCTGCGTCTACCCGGACGGTACGGAACTCCCGGCCCTCGGCGCGCTGGAGTGGCTGTGGTGGGCCTTCCTGGTGGCGCTGGCGGTCCTCGTGCTCGTCGCGTACACCCTGGAGTTCGCCCTGACCGGCCGCCCGGAGTCCCGCCGCCGGTTCCTGGTCCTCACCGTGGTCACGGGGACGCTGTTCCTCGGCCTCTGGCTCCTGGCCACCCAGGGCCCGGCCTCCTGCCCGCCCGGCCTGGAGGGCCCGGTGGTGGCCAGGGAGGAGAGCCTGTTCCCGCCGCAGCGGGCCTGCGTCCACGCCAGCGGCACGGTCCGGGAACTCGTCCCCGACTGGCTCTCCCGGCTGACGGTGATCCTGCTGGTGGCCACCGCCCTCTCGGCGGCCGGCGCGGTCCGCGCCCACCTGGCCACCCCCCGGAAGTGACGCGGCCACCCCGCCCCGTCCCGGACACGGCCCTGGCCGGGGCGGGGCCGACCCCGTCCCGGCCAGGAGCACCGGTTGCTCGCCGCTCTACGTACTACTTGCTACGTACTACTCGCTACGTACTACTCGCCTACTTGTCGTTCCGCTTGTCGTTCGGCTCGTCGAAGCGGACCGAACGCACCTTCAGGGTGTCCTTCGTGGGCTTGCCGTGGGGCTTCAGCCGGTACTCCGAGCCCTCGCAGTCGCTGTCGAGGTAGAGCGTCACGTAGGTGTCGGTCTCGTTGTGCGGGCCGAAGCCGGGGTTCTCGGCGTCGGTGCCGTAGAGGTCGATACACCGGCCATTGCGCGGGTCGTGCAGCGTGGCGTGGTGCACCTCGCCCCCGTCCCGGAACTTGTAGTGGAACTGACCCTCGGCTGCCAGCGAGGAGCCGGGGAACGACAGGACGAGCGCGAAGGCCGCGAAGGTGGCGGCAGCGGTGTTACGGAGCTTCATGACGGAGGTGCATCCCTTCCGAAAGGGGCCCGGGGGCAGCACTGGGCCGCCCGGCCGGGACCCGTGGGGCAGTTCAGAAGGGACCTTAGGAGGGCCCCGGGTGAGGAAACGATCCTCTACGATCCCCCCGCGTGGCGCGGTCACCCCCGCCCGGACTCCTCCGCCGGCCACTCCACCTCGAACCACACCACCTTCCCGATCCCGCACTCCCTCGGGTACGCCCCCCACCTGCTGGCCAGCTCCGCCACGATGGCCAGCCCCCGCCCCGACTCGTCCAGCTCCCGCGCGACAGCGGGCACCGGCAGCTTCCCGTCGGCATCGGCCACCTCGACCCGCACCACCCCGTCCCCCCGCTCACACCTCACCCACACCTCCCGCCCGGACACCCGGGCATGGCGGCAGGCGTTGGTCATCAGCTCACTGAGGAGCAGTACGGCCGTCTCTGCGGTGTCGGCGGGAAGCTTCCACTCGCGCGACTGAACGGCGAAGTGTGCACGGGCACGGGGGACGCTGACGGGCGTACGGGAGTAGCGCCACTCGATGAGGTGATCCATGCTCCACACCCTGAAGGTTCGGGTAGAGGCTGGGGAAGTAACAGCGCTGGCACGGAAGGCTGTTGTACCAGCGCGTACCAGAGGAGGTTCGACACCATGAGCGAGGCATGGCGGTACGGCGGCAATCAGGTCAAGCTCTGGCGCATGGAAGCCGGGGTCAGCCGCGAACAACTCGGCGACGAGGCCAGCTACGACCCGGAGACGATCAAATCCATGGAACAGGGCCGCCGCAGGCCCACGTTCCGCTTCCTCCAGACAGCGGACAACATGTTCGGCGCGGGCGGCAAGCTCGCCGCGATCTCGGAGTTCATGAAGCCGAATCCGTTCCCGAAACGGTCGGAAGAGTTCATGGCAGCGGAGGCGGACTGCTTCGCCTTCAGCAACTACGAACCAATGCTCATCCCGGGTCTGCTCCAGAGCGAGGAATACATGCGGGCGCTGATGAGCGGCGCCTGCCCCCCAATGGACGAAGAGACCATCGAGGAACGAGTCCGTGGGCGTCTCGAACGCCAAGAGGTGATGGCCCGTCGCATCAAGACGGTCTACGGATTCATCATCCATGAGGCAGCTCTACGGGCAGAAGTCGGCGACAAGGAGCTCATGCGCCGGCAGTTGGACCGCCTTCTGCGGATCAGTGAACTCCGCAACGTCTTCGTCCAAGTACTACCCATCGGCCGGGCATGCGGAGTAGCCCTCCTCGGACCTCTGGTGCTCGTGGAGACCCCTGAGCACCAGATGTGGGCCTGGGCAGAAGGGCAGGAGACCAGCGCGATGTACTCGGACCCTCACAAGGTCGGCGCACTCACTCAGGCCCATGGCATGATCCGGATGAACGCCCTCAGCGCGGCGGAGTCGGCAGAGTTCATCAGAAAGCTCGCGGAGGAACTATGAGCAGCGGTCTGACGTGGTTCACGTCCAGTTACAGCGACAGTCAGGGTGGCGCCTGCATCGAAGTCGCTCTCGACTGGCACAAGTCCACGTACAGCGACAGCCAGGGCAGTAACTGCGTCGAGGTGGCTTCCTGCGCCCACACCGTGCACGTCCGGGACTCCAAGCTGGGCGACGGCAGCCCGCAGTTCGCCGTACCGGCGGGTGCCTGGGGGGTCTTTCTCACCGAGATCACCACCCGTTCGGGTCATTGATCCCCTTACCGCTGGCCTGACCGGCCCTTGATCCGCTAACCAGACAGGTGGCGGGGAAGGGGACGGACGTGAACACATGCACGGACGAGCAGGGCCGGGGCGACGACACCGGTCCGTTCCTGCTCGCGAACGTCCTGGCGGACGCCCTCGTCACCTTCGGCTGGGACCAGCGTCCCCAGGTGCACGAGGGCACCCCCGCCGTCTGCCACGGCTGCGGCCGGGCCGCGGTCTGGTACCCGACCGTCCAGCACACGTGGGTTCTGCTGGAGCCCGGCGAAACGGCGTGCGGACCGGTCCCGCCGGGCGAGCGCTGGCACGTCACGGGCAACGGCATCGCCGTCCGCCTCCTCGGCTCCGCCCCGACCCCCACGGACACCTGCCGCACCACCCACGCCACCGTCTGCCCGGAACCGCCCCGCTGATCCCTCCCGGCAACGGCGTACGCGTCGGCCGGGCGTGCGGAAACGTATCAGCGCAAAGTCCAGCCAACTGACCGAAAGGGACATCTAGCGCTCTTCTGCACCCACATGGTCGTCTATAGGCGCATAAAACTCGCACGAGCGACTGGAGACACCATGTCCCGTATGCCCTGGCTGGCTGCGATCACCGCCGTCACGTTCGCGACCGTCCTGTCCGTCACCGGCGCGGACGCCGCAGCCCCCAAGGACCAGTCCGTTCACTGGACCGCCTCCGCCGACGCCAAGGACGCCCGCCCCTACCGACTCTTCGACCAGGCGGTCCGCATCACCAACGACTTCGCCGGCCGGCCCACGACCCAGTGCCTCGACGTGGACGCCAACGGCGGCGGCAACGGCACCAAGGTCCAGATCTGGCAGTGCAACGGCAGCACCCAGCAGCGGTGGTACGTCTGGAACGACGGGCGGATCGAGAGTTTCCGTTTCCCCGGCAAGTGCCTGGACGCCGACACCAACGGTGGTGGTGCCAACGGCACCAAGGTCCAGGTGTGGCAGTGCAACGGCAGCACCCAGCAGCGCTGGTCGCACCCGGCGGGCGACCGTGCCCTGTACAACCTGCGCTTCTACAACAACGGCAACACCGTCCTCGACCGTGACGCGAACGTGAAGGGCAACGGCGCCAAGGTCCAGCTCTGGCAGAAGAACTACCAGTCCCAGCAGTGGTGGGACGTCTGGACCGACTGACCCGGCCCGCACCAGCACCTCGTCGGCCTCCGCGACTGTGGCCCGGGTCACCCCCGGAGGCCGATGAGTTCCGCCGGGCGGGACGGTCATAGAGGGAAAGCCGTCCGAACGCGGACCGGACGGCTTCCGGACGTGAACCCCGAACGCCTGACCGGAGGAGAGAGCGCCATGAGCGAGACCACCACGAGCGGGAACACCGTACGCAAGGGCCCCGGCCCCGGCCCCGCCAGCTACTTCCCGTCGATCGAGAAGAAGTACGGGCGTCCGGTCGCGGAGTGGAAGGACCTCATCCGGGCCTCTCCCCTGACGAAGCACATGGAGCTGGTCGCCTGGCTCAAGACCGACCACGGCCTGGGCCACGGCCACGCCAACGCCCTGGTCGCCCACACCCTGGCGGAATGACCCCGGGCCGCCCCGGACCCACGGCATCACCCGTTCGCGTCACCCTCCCCCGCCGCGCCCCCACCCGTACCGGGCCCGGCCCTACCGTGACGGTTCCACCGCCGAACCGCTGGGAGGACCGGGTATGAACGCGTACGCAGGACCGGTGTGGAGCATCGTGCTGGCCGGGAGGCGGGTGGAGTTCCCGGCGACGATCGACACCATCCGGGCGGGGCTGTCCGGGGAGCGCGCGAGCGCGTTCGACGAGGCAGTGGACCGCACCCCCGCGAAGCACCTCCTCCACCTCCTCGTGGACTTCGCACTTCCCGAACGGCCGCGGAGACGGACCCGGAGGCGGTCGCCCGGCTGCGCGCCGGGGACTTCACCGGAGTGACGGACCTGGACGGCAACCCGGTCGACCCCGGCGGCCCCCCGCCGGGCACGGGTGGCCACGAGGTGGCGGCCATGTGGTCGGTCGAGCACACCGGCCGGCCGCCGGTGGAGTTCCCGGCGACGATCGACACCATCCGGGCGGGGCTGTCCGGGGAGCGGCTGGCCGAGTTCCGCCAGGAGACCGGCCGGACCCCGGGCCACGAACTGGCCGTGCTCCTCTTCCGCTGGTCCTACCCACCCGAGGAACTTGCCTCCGACGACGAGGTGTTCACCCGCCTCGCGTCCGGCGACTTCACGGCCTGCGTCCCCCAGTGAGCCACCGCATCCCGCACGCGGGCCAGGCCGAGGAGGCCCGCAAGGCGATGAACGCCCCGCTCAGGGCAGCATTCGAGCGGGCCATGGCCTCCACCCCTGGGCCGCGCCCCGTACAGCCACGGCTCCGCCCCGGCCGCCTCCAAGGACGCGGAACCCGAAGGAGGTATGTCCGTATACCGATTTGATAGAGGGTCATTCAAGCCACCCTTGTCCCTATGAGGGAGGTACGGCCAGCCTTCCCGAAGTGCCATGACAGGCATTTCCCAAGCAGATTGACTCCTTATCGAACAAGTGAGTGGATTAATTCCGGACAAGATCCTTACGCAGTCGCCCCAGATCCCTGCTTGCTGAATACGATCACTCGGACGCCGGGGGCACCCCGGCGCTCAGCCCCTCTCGGGGGGCTTTGTGCATACTTAGGGGAGGAATTCTTCATGCGTAAGAGAGCTGCCACCATCGGCGCCGTGCTGGCGAGCGCTACCCTGCTGCTCGGAGCAACGCCCGCTTCGGCCGGTACATCCGGAACCCTGGCACTGTCCTGTAAGACCAGCGCGGGCAGCACTGGTGGCTGGGCTGAGTGCACCGGCTCCGGCAAGTGGCGTGGCAAGGCCGTGTGCGACTGGGAGACCGACAAGTACTCTGAGCGCGTCGACCAGAAGAGCGGTACCGTCCGGGTCTACGTGCCGGACTGCACCTTCAGCATCGAGAAGGTTGTTGTCGAGCTCTTCTGACACCGCCTGAACGAACGCGCTGGGGCGTAGTGAAAGTACGCCCCAGCGCTGTCCATAGGATCACACATGCCGCTGCTCGAAGTGAATGACCTCCACCAGGGATACAGGCGTAAACCCGTCGTTCGTGGGCTCAATCTTGAACTTGACGCAGGAGCTTTCGGACTCCTGGGACCCAACGGTGCGGGAAAGAGCACGCTCCTTCGGAGTCTGGCCACGATAAGTCGACCCACCTCGGGGAGTATTCGCGTGTTCGGCCAGGAGGTCGCCACGGCGAAGGAACTCCGAGCGGCTCGGCGTGGAATCGGGTTCCTTCCCCAAAGCTTTGCCTACCCGGCGGACTTCACGGTGACCGATTTCGTGCGGCACTGCGCCTGGCTGCGCGAGATCCCCCGGAGTCGCATTCCGGAAGCAGCCGCAGAAGCGATCGGGCGAGTGGAGCTCGGCGATCAGGCCGGTACACCGCTGCGGAGACTGTCAGGTGGCATGCTGCGTCGAGCAGGCATCGCCCAGGCGATCGCCGGGCGGCCACGGCTGGTGATCCTCGACGAGCCGACCACGGGGCTCGATCCGCACCAGAGGGTCAGGTTCAGGGAACTCATCCGGGATCTGGCCCAGGAGAGCTGCGTCCTGCTCAGTACGCACCTCGTCGAAGACGTCGCTCACACCTGCGCACAGATCGGTGTCCTGTACGAGGGCACTCTACGGTTCACGGGTACTCCGGCAGAGCTGGAAGCACTCGCCACCGTCGACGCTCCTGGGGACACCCCGTTGGAACGAGGGTATGCCTCAGCCCTGAGCAGTTCAGCCTCTCAGCCGGCGGGTGCGCCGTGACCGGGCTCCTTGTCGAACTCCGCCGGACTCCCCTGCGCTGGGCGGCACTGCCTTTGCTCATCGCCGCAGCCGCCATGGTCTTCTTCGTGGGAGGGCAGTGGAGGGGCTCCTGGCCGGAGACCTCCGCCGCCGCCACCCGGGCAGCGATTCCCCTGATGGTGGCCGCAGTCGGAATGGCGGCTCACCGGGCCTCTCAACTCCGCCGCAGCGGCGCGGAAACACTCCTCGCCTCGCGCCCTCCTCATCAGGTGGAACTGACCCGGCTGACCGCTGATGCCATCTGGCTCAGCGCCGTCTACCTTCTCTGCACCGTATCTACGTGGATCGCCACGGCCACGACCGGGGCGCCGGGCGGCCCCTGGCCCGAGTACGCCCTTTTCGGAGTTTCCGGAGTGGTCTTCGCACTGGCGCTCGGTTACTTCATCGGGCGGGTTCTTCCCAGTCGCTTCACTGGCGCGATCGCGGCTGTCGGGGGGTTCATGCTTTTCAGCCTCGTGTTCGGCTCGCAGTCGTCCCCGCTCGCCAATGTGGTCTTCTACCACGCCATCGATGTACGCCTGTCGGCCACCCATATGGCGTGGCGCCTCACGGTCACCGTGTTCGCCGTCGCGGCCATGTGCACGGTGAGCGCGCTGATGAGCAGGGACGTACGGTTGAAGGGGGCCGCGAGTGCGGGCGGATTCTTCTCCGCCGCCACGCTGGTCTGCATCGTCGCCATGCCGGGCAACGACAGCGCCCTCCTGGAGAACCGCCGGGTCGAGACGCCCGTCTGCGCCCCCGGCGGTGAAAGCACCGTGTGCGTATGGCCCGAACACGCGAAGCGGCTTCCCGAGGCTGTTGACGCGGTGGAGAAGGTCGCCGCCGCCGCACAGGATGTTCTTCCTGCCCCGGATCGCTACACAGAAGAGGGCCTGGAACGGGACGGCTCGGGTGGTTTCACCCTCGACCATGGACAGAAGGACCTTCTGCACACCGCTCTTCTGCAGCTGACATCCCCGCACAAGACTTGGTGTGAAGGCGAGTCGGCGGACCGGACCGAACTGAGGATGTACGCAGGGCTCCGGTTGGAGGCATGGCTGGAGGCGCGGGCCATGGGTTCCCGGGAGTTGCCCGCGTACGAGTACTCGGGGGACACCGGATGGCAGTCCGACGTACGCCGGGTCCTCAGCCTGCCGAACGCTGATCAAGTAGCCCAGGCGAAGCAATGGGCTCATGGGATGCGAGCGGCATGCTGACCGACGACCGTGGGTTCTCTCCGCTGAAGACCCATCTCCGATCGCACCGCGGCGCGTGGTCCCTGGCCTTCATGGCGGGCTGCGCAGTGGCACTCACCTGGTGGGGAGGACAGGCTGTTCTCTTCCCGAACGTGAGTGGGGACAGGCCGATTCCTGCATCCGGCGCAGCATTCATGCCGTTGTTGCTGGGAATCGGAGTGCTGGTCTCGACCATCGACGGGATGGCAGATTTCTCCAGGGCAGCAGCTCTCCCGCGCCGCCGTGTACTGGCCCGCCACCTGGCTGGCGCATTCGGGATCGCAGTGGTTCTGTCGTGTGCCGCACTTCTCCTGTCAGGCGATCCGGATGCGCTCCCGCTGGCCTTCAGGAACATGCTGGGCTTCACCGGCTTGGCGGGTGTCTCCGCCGCCCTGCTGGGTTTCAGGCTCTCCTGGCTCCTTCCCGTCGTACAGACGATCCCCGCCTTTCTTCTGGGAGCACCGGGCGCCGAGGGAACCAGAGCGCAATGGTGGGAGTGGCCTCGGGCGGGCGTGGAGAACGGAACGGCCTGGGCAGTGGCGGCGGGGCTGATGGCGGCGGGGATGTTCCTTGTCCTCCTGCCGGCCGACCGCAGGAGTTGAAGATCGCTGGTACCGCACGGCCGATCGCCGCACATCGAAGGGCCCGTCCCGAGCCGTCATCGGCTGGAACGGGCCCTTCTGCGCCATGAGGAGGCCGCCCGGGCGAGGGAGACGGATGTGCCGCGGAGTTCGGTGCGGCGCTGCCCCGGGCCTCGTCGGGCGGGCGGGGGTCAGGCGGGGTCGGGGGTGGGGCGGGGGGAGGGGAAGAGGGCGAGGGTTTGTGGCAGTTGGGAGTGGTGCGGGTGGGGTGGGCGGTCCGGGGTGAACCAGTCGAGGGCGTCGAACTTGTGGGGTTCGCCCAGGACGACCCGGGCGGGGTCGACCAGTACGGCGAAGACCACCGCGACCCAGTGGGAGACCGGGGTGCCGCGCAGGACGTTGCGGACGCCGATGACCTCGACGGACAGGGGGTCCACGCCGTACTCCTCGCGGACCTCGCGCGCCACGGCCTCCTCGAACGACTCGCCGTGTTCGAGGGCCCCGGCCCCGGTGTCCCACGTACCCGGCTCGTCCCGCGCACCCGCACTGCGCCGGGCCAGCAGCACGTGGCCCGCACCGTCGTGACAGACGAAGACGCAGGAGACGGTGGGCGCCGTCAGCGCGCGGTCGCGGGGGTGTTCGGGCGGGGTCGCGTTCATGTGCCGGACTCTCCTTGCCAGTTCTCGCGGAGGGCCGCCCTCCGGAGCCCGGGGGCGGACAGTCCGGGACGGTAGCTCCGCCCGGCTCCGGCCTGCCAGGGATTTTCGGCCCGGCCCGGCCCGGCCCGGGGCGACACGGCCCCGGCCCCGCCCCGGCGTGCGCCGGGCGTGGTCAGGTGGGGGCCGTCACCAGGCCCAGCCGTCGTTCCTGCCGATGCGGACGGCCAGGGGCATCGGGGCTTCGCCGAGGCCCTCGGAGCGGCCCGCGCGGCGCAGGGCGCACCGGCCCCGGCAGGCGAAGAGCTGATCGGTGCGGAAGTGGCCGACGACCACGGCGTCGTAGGCGGTGCGCAGATCCGCCCGGCACTCCAGGCAGGCCAGCCCGGCCCGCTGGTCCTCGGTGAGCGCGTCCTCCTGACGTTCGGTGAGCCCGGCCCGCTGGTGCTCGACGACCTCGGCCCGCTGCCAGTCGGAGAGTGCCCGCGTCACGGGGACACCCGCCGCCGCGGCCCGCGTACCCCGGCCCCGCCGCACCGGCCGCCGGCCGGCCCCGGAACCGGGCGGGCCGCACGGCGCCCCCACCGCCCCCGGCGCTCCGGATGAGCCGGATGAGCCGGATGGACCACTGGACGGACCACCGGGTGGGCCGGATGGGCCGGATGAGGGACCGCGGGAGCTACGGGCACTGCCGGAGATGTCACGCTTCCGCCTGTCGTCGGTGCCGGGTACGCGCCGTACCGCGCCCGGCCCCTACGGTCGGACAAAAGACACATACTGCACCAACGAGGCGCCCACCGAACGGTCACGCGCCCCAGCCCCCGGGCCTGCGCCCGGCGCGCGCGGCACAGGCATCCCGACACGGGACACCCCGGCCCGGCGCGCCCCGGACCCGTACGCACTCCCCCACCACCTCCCGCACCCCTCGCACGCCCCGCCCGCCCCCCAGGGTGACGAGCGCAACACCGCCGCTCCGGCCGCCCCGCACCCACGCATTCCGCAGGCCGGAGCGCGGGGGCGTCCCCGGATTCCAAGGGCGGGCCGGGCCACCACCCACCCAATGCACGAATCGGGACATATCGCACACCACCCTTCCGGCCGGAATAGCTCGGCACGGCCGCACCCGGACCCGTAAGCTCCCGGCATGCAGGTGATCCAGTCAACGAAACTCGCCAATGTCTGCTACGAGATCCGCGGCCCCGTGCTCGAAGAGGCCATGCGACTCGAAGCGGCAGGTCATCGCATCCTCAAGCTCAACACCGGCAACCCCGCGGCCTTCGGCTTCGACTGCCCGCCGGAGATCCTTGAGGACATGCTCCGCAACCTGGGCAACGCCCACGGGTACGGGGACGCGAAGGGGCTGCTCTCGGCGCGGCGCGCCGTCATGCAGCACTACCAGACCAAGGGCATCGAGCTGGACGTCGAGGACATCTACCTCGGCAACGGCGTCTCCGAGCTGATCCAGATGTCGATGCAGGCGTTGCTCGACGACGGGGACGAGGTCCTCGTACCGGCGCCCGACTACCCGCTGTGGACCGCCTCGGTCGCGCTCGCCGGCGGCACCGCCGTGCACTACCGCTGCGACGAGCAGGCCGACTGGATGCCGGACCTCGCCGACATCGAGCGCAAGATCACCGACCGCACCCGCGCGATCGTCATCATCAACCCGAACAACCCGACCGGCGCCGTCTACGACGACGCGATGCTGCGGGCGCTCACCGACATCGCGCGCCGCCACGACCTGATCGTCTGCTCGGACGAGATCTACGACCGCATCCTCTTCGACGGCGCCACCCACACCAACACCGCCGCCATCGCCCCGGACCTGCTGACGCTCACCTTCAACGGCCTGTCCAAGAACTACCGCGTCGCCGGGTACCGGGCGGGCTGGATGGCCGTCTGCGGGCCCAAGAAGCACGCGTCGTCGTACATCGAGGGTCTGACGATCCTCGCCAACATGCGGCTGTGCGCCAACATGCCCTCGCAGCACGCCGTCGCCACCGCCCTCGGCGGCAAGCAGTCGATCGTGGACCTGGTCCTGCCCGGGGGCAGGCTGCTGGAGCAGCGCGACACGGCGTACGACCTGCTGACGCAGATCCCCGGCATCACCTGCGTGAAGCCCAAGGGCGCCCTGTACCTCTTCCCGAAGCTGGACCCGGCCGTCTACAAGATCAAGGACGACCGGCAGATGGTCCTCGACCTGCTCCGGGCCGAGAAGATCATGGTGGTGCACGGTACGGGCTTCAACTGGCCCGAGCCGGACCACTTCCGGATCGTGACGCTGCCGAACGCCAAGGACCTCGCGGACGCCGTGACCCGCATCGGGAACTTCCTCGACGGGTACGGCCAGCCGTAGCGCCGCCGGGGCGCCGGGACGGGGCGGGCCGTCGGGTCCGTCCCGTCTCCGCCAGAAGTAGGATTCAGCTCAAACTTAGAACCAATCCAAGGTAAGATGGTTTCCTGACCACGCAGGAGGCCCTCGTGTACGAGCCGATCCGCGCCCAGCAGGTCGCCCACCGTACGGTCGGTGACGACCGCACCACCGACTACCCGCACCGCAGCCGCGGCGAAGCGCTGGACGTCCAGCTCGCCGGGCACCTGACGGCGCTGCTCGCCGTCACCGACGAGCTCGGGCTCGACGAGAGCGCCGAGCGGATCGCCGCCCAGGTCGCGCGGTTGCGCGGGGACCGGCCCGTTCACGCCCGGCGGGTCCGCTCCGGGGACGCCGTCACCCTGCACCGGCGCGCGCACGACCTCGCCGCGCGCGCCCTGGTCGTCGCCGCGTCCCGCGCCGACACCGCCGCCGCGATCCTCACCGCCGAGCGCATGGACGCGCACGCCGCCGCCGTCGGCACCCTCGACCCGGCCGGCACCCGCCCCCCGTCCCTCCGGGCCGGGGAAACCCCCTGACGGCCCCGGTCCGGGGCCGCGGAGGCTCCGGACCGGGCGCCACACACCTCCGGGATCGCGGTCCGCGCGACCGCGGCCCGTGTTCTACGGGGTCTCGGGCGCGGGGGTGAACTCCGCGCCCGCCACGCCGCACCACGGGACGGTCGCGACCGGCCAGAGCGGGCCGACGGCCTCCGCGTGCTCGGTCGCTCCCGGGAGCACGCCCGGGATCTTCACCAGGGCCTGGGCGGCCCGCTGTCCCGGTTCCGGTTCCGCCTTCTCGCGGAACTCCACGGTGACGACGTAGGAACCGGAACGTCCGGACCGGCCCGTCGCCTCGATCGAGGCCAGCACCCGGCGGCTCGCCGGATCGGTCCGGCAGTCGGTGACCCGGACGTCCTCCACCGCCGGTGGCGGCGGCGGCTCCTCGGGCGGCTCGCCGCCGCTGGCCCACACGTACAACCCCAGCGGGGCGAAGACCAGCAGGCCCGACAGGGCCACCAGGCCGGTCAACAGCCACCGCCACTTCAACGCGCTCACGCCCATGCGCCGATCCTCCCCGGCCACCGGCCCGCCCACCAGCATCCACGGGCCCACACACCCTTTCGAAGGGGGACCGCACGGACTCCCGACGTACGTACGAGCCGTGGCCGAGGCGGGCCGAGGGCGCGCGGGACGGCACGCGGACGGCGTACGGGACGGCCTGCGGGGCGGCGCGCGGGGAATGCGGAACGGCGGGTCTCCGGGAAACGGAGACCCGCCGTTCACAGCCGCCGGCACCTTGGTCGGGGAGCGGGCAGTTCAGGGGTTCCGGGCCGAAGGATCAGCCCAGGCGCGCGACGAGGGCGCGGTACTCGTCCCACAGCTCCTTCGGAGTGTGGTCGCCGTAGGTGTTGAGGTGCTCGGGGACCAGGGCGGCCTCCTCGCGCCAGACCTCCTTGTCGACGGTGAGGAGGAAGTCGAGGTCCTCGGCCGGGATGTCCAGGCCGTCGGTGTCGAGGGAGGCGGCGGTCGGCAGGATGCCGATCGGGGTCTCCACGCCTTCGGCCCGGCCTTCGAGCCGCTCGACGATCCACTTCAGGACGCGGCTGTTCTCGCCGAAGCCCGGCCAGACGAACGTGCCCGCGTCGTTCTTGCGGAACCAGTTGACGTAGTAGATCTTCGGGAGCTTCGACTGGTCCTTGTCCGCGGCGACCTTGACCCAGTGGGCCATGTAGTCGCCCATGTTGTAGCCGCAGAACGGCAGCATGGCGAAGGGGTCGCGGCGCAGCTCGCCGACCTTGCCCTCGGCGGCGGCGGTCTTCTCGGAGGCGATGTTCGAGCCGATGAAGACGCCGTGGTTCCAGTCGAAGGACTCGGTGACCAGCGGCACGGCGGAGGCGCGGCGGCCACCGAAGAGGATCGCGGAGATCGGGACGCCCTTGGGGTCCTCCCACTCGGGCGCGATCGTCGGGCACTGCGAGGCCGGTACGGCGAAGCGGGCGTTGGGGTGGGCCGCCGGGGTCCCGCTCTCCGGGGTCCAGTCGTTGCCCTTCCAGTCGGTCAGGTGGGCGGGCGCCTCCTCGGTCATGCCCTCCCACCACACGTCTCCGTCGTCGGTGAGCGCGACGTTGGTGAAGACGGTGTTGGCGTGCATCGTCTTCATGGCGTTGGCGTTGGTGTGCTCGCCGGTGCCGGGCGCGACGCCGAAGAAGCCCGCCTCGGGGTTGATCGCGTAGAGGCGGCCGTCCTCGCCGAAGCGCATCCAGGCGATGTCGTCGCCGATGGTCTCGACGGTCCAGCCGGGGATGGTGGGCTCCAGCATGGCCAGGTTGGTCTTGCCGCACGCGGACGGGAAGGCGGCGGCGACGTACGTCGGGCCGGCCGCCTCGCCCTGCGGCGGGGTGAGCTTGAGGATCAGCATGTGCTCGGCCAGCCAGCCCTCGTCGCGGGCCATGACGGAGGCGATGCGCAGGGCGTAACACTTCTTGCCGAGCAGGGCGTTGCCGCCGTAGCCGGACCCGTAGGACCAGATCTCACGGGTCTCGGGGAAGTGCGAGATGTACTTGGTGGTGTTGCAGGGCCACGGCACGTCGGCCTCGCCCTCGGCGAGCGGGGCGCCGAGGGTGTGGACCGCCTTGACGAAGAAGCCGTCGGTGCCGAGCTCGTCCAGGACGGCCTGTCCCATGCGGGTCATGGTGCGCATGGCGACCGCGACGTAGGCGGAGTCGGTGATCTCGACGCCGATCGCGGAGAGCGCGGAGCCGAGCGGGCCCATGCAGAAGGGGACGACGTACATCGTCCGGCCCTTCATCGAGCCGCGGAAGATGCCGCCCTGGCCCGTGCCCTCGCCGCCGCCCTGGCCCGTGAAGAGGGCCTTCATCTCGGCCGGGGCCTTCCAGTGGTTGGTCGGGCCCGCGTCCTCCTCCTTCTCGGAACAGATGAAGGTCCGGTCCTCGACACGCGCGACGTCGGAGGGGTCGGAGGCGGCGTAGTACGAGTGGGGGCGCTTGGCCTCGTCGAGCTTCTTGAAGGTCCCCTTGGCGACGAGTTCCCCGCACAGGAGCTCGTACTCGGCCTGGGAACCGTCGCACCAGACGACGCGGTCGGGCTGGGTGAGGGCCGCGATCTCGTCGACCCAGGTGAGCAGCGCCTTGTGCTCGGTGGGGCGGGTCGCCGGGACGGGAAGAAGGGTGGGAGCCGCGTTGTCGCGCGCCACGATCGCTCCTTGTTGAGGGTTGTTTGGTGAATGCCCCGTGGGGGCTGCGACCCGGATGCTTCGCGCTCCGCTCATCCGGTGCCGACCGCACTCATCTGATCATCGGGCGCGTCCGCCCATATGTCCAGGGGGCCCCTCACGTGAGCATCGCCACTTGTGTCAATCTTCCGTAAAGAGGACTAACGGAAACCTACGCAACCGTAGGTAGCATGTCCGCCATGACTTCCGAAGCCGCAGCCCCGGCGATCGGCAAGCCGCTGATGCGCGGCTGGCTGCACGCCGGCATGTTCCCTGCCGTGCTGGTCGCGGGCCTGGCGTTGATGACGTTCACCGACTCGACGCGCGCACGGGTGGCCTGCGGGATCTACATCCTCACGGCCTGCCTGCTCTTCGGGGTGAGCGCGATCTACCACCGGGGGAACTGGGGCCCGCGCGGCGAGGCGATCCTGCGGCGGCTCGACCACGCCAACATCTTCCTGATCATCGCGGGGACGTACACACCGCTGACGGTCCTGCTGCTCCCGCCCTCGACCGGGCGGACACTGCTGTGGGCGGTGTGGATCGCGGCGGCGGCGGGCATAGCCTTCCGCGTCTTCTGGGTCGGCGCCCCGCGCTGGCTCTACACCCCGTGCTACATCGCGATGGGCTGGGCCGCCGTCTTCTTCCTGCCCGACTTCCTGCGGACCGGCGGGATCGCCGTCCTGGTCCTGGTGATCGTCGGCGGCCTGCTCTACAGCGTGGGCGGGGTCGTCTACGGCATCAAACGCCCCAACCCCTCCCCGCGCTTCTTCGGTTTCCACGAGGTCTTCCACTCACTGACCCTGGCCGCGTTCGTCGCCCACTACGTGGGCATCTCGCTGGCCGCCTACGCGCACTGAGCGGACACGGACACGGGTACGGGTACGGGTACGGTCCGGCGGCCCTGTGGGCTACGGGTTTCAGCGGGTGCGGCGCGGCAGGTAGACGAGGGCTTCGGTGGCCGCGAACCGCAGGACGAAGGTGGTGACCAGCGCGAGGGCGGTGGCGGGCAGCACCGCCATCCCGAACGTGGTCACGAGCAGGGCGATCAGCGGGATGCGCAGCAGCAGGTCGGCATTGGCGAGCAGTGCGAAACGGCCCACCCGGTCCGCCCAGTGCCGGTGCCTGCGGCGGTCGCGGAAGAGCAGCGTCTCGATCAGCAGGAAGTTCCAGAGGACCCCGGCCTGGTTGGCGACCACCCCGGCCGGGAGGTAGTGCATCCCGGCGTGGGTGAGCAGCCAGAGCGCGGCCAGGTTCGGGACGAAGCCGGTGAGCCCGATCAGCCCGAAGCCGATCATCCGGGCCAGCGGGGTGGCCGAGCGCAGCGCGGCGAGGTGGGTCAGGAAGCGCAGCCCTTCGCGGAGGGCAGCCCCTGACCCACCGGGGTAGCGGCCCCGGCCCCGGTGGCTGTTCCGGTCCCGGTTCCGGTGACTGTCCCGGTTCCGGTCTGGGGCAGCGGGTGCCTCGGGGACAGGCACCCAGCCGACGGGCACCTCGGCGACGGGGGCGGGCCGGCAGCGCACCGCCACCTCCAGCAGGACCCGGTCCGTGACCGGGCGCAGCGTCCGTCCGGCCACGGCGGAGCGGCGTACGGCGAAGAACCCGCTCATCGGGTCGCCGATGCCGCGCAGGGCGCGCGGGAAGAGCGCTTTGACGAGCCGGGTCGCACCCCGCGGAACACCACCGCTCCGGCCGCCGCCGCTGCTGCCGGGGCCGGGGTGGCGGGAGGCGACGACGAGGGCGGCGCCCGTACGTTCGCCCGTGCCGACGAGGCCGGGCACCAGGTGGAGCAGGTGGCGGCGGGAGGCGTCGTCCATGACGACGATCCAGTCGGTGACCGCCCGCGCCATCCCCTCGGCGACGGCCCCGCCCGAGCCGCCCCCGCCCGAGCCGCCCCCTGCCGTCTCCCGGCGCAGGACCGTCACCGGGAAGGGGCAGGCGGGGGCGGCCTTGGCGATCGCCTCCGGGGTGGAGTCGGTGGAGTCGTCCACGAAGAGCACCCGGCAGGGCGGCAGTACGGGCAGCGCCTCGCCGATGCGGCGCAGCAGCTCGCCGACGGTCCCGGCCTCGTCCCGGGTCGGGATGACGAGGGTGACGCTGCCGGGGGCCGCGCCCCCGGCCGGGTCCGGACCGCCCAGGGGATCGCCCAGGGCGCGGGGGGACGACAGGTCGTCGCTCATGGTGGCTGCGCAGCTCCCGGTCTGGGTCTGGGCCTGGGCCTGGGTCCCGCACCGGCCCGCACCGCGGCGGGGCCGGGGCCCGTGCCGGTGGCGTTCCGGACGGGCCCGGGGGTGGACTCAGGGGGGGGGACTCAAGGGGATGTGCTCAGGGATGGATCGTGCCCAGCTGTTCGGCCAGCGCGGCCGGGTCCGTCGTGGGGCGCGCGCAGACGAAGTGGCGGCAGACGTACGCCGTGGGGAGGTCGTGGACGAGCGTGCGCCCCTCCAGGAGGGGGAACTCGCCGCCGCTGCCGTCCGCCGCGCGCGGGAGTCCGACCGCCACCACCGCGCCGGGAGCCGTCCCCAGCAGCGCCGTCCGGTGCAGCACCGCCCGCGCCTCGTCCTGCGGACGGCCGACCACCGCGACCTCGCGCGGCCCGTCGAGCAGCGCCTCCGCGACCGCCAGCCCGTGCCCGATGAAGCGCGGGACGCGCGGACCGAGCGCGTGCACCACCCCGAGCGCCCGCTCGGCCGCCGTGCGGTGCGCCTCCGAGCCGGTGTGCGCGGCGTACGAGAGCAGGGCCCCGGCGGCGGCCGTCCAGCCGGAGGGCGCGGCGGTGTCGGTGGGGTCCTGCGGTCGCCTGATCAGCTTCTCGGCGTCGTGCGCGGTGTCGTACAGCGACCCGTCCTCGGCGGTGAACAGGTCCAGGACCAGGTCGAGGAGGAACCCGGCGAACTCCAGCCAGACCCCCTCCCCGGTGACGGCGGCCAGCGCGAGGAACCCCTCCGCCACGTCGCCGTAGTCCTCCAGCACCCCCGCGTTGGCGCCGACCCGGCCGTCCTTGCTGGTCCGGGCGAGCCGCGCCCGCCCGGCGGCCACGTCGAAGTGGACCCGTACGAGGAGGTCCGCGGCCTCGGTGGCCCGCTCCACCAGGTCGGGCCGGTCGAAGTACGCCCCGCACTCGGCGAGGGCGGCGACGGCCAGCCCGTTCCAGGCGGCCACCACCTTGTCGTCCCGGCCGGGCGCGGGGCGCAGCGAGCGCGCCGCCAGCAGCCGCGCCGTGATGTCCGCGACCCGGCCGGCCTCCACGGCGGGCCCGTCCTGGGGCAGTTGGAGGACGGAGGCGCCGTGTTCGAAAGTCCCCTCCTCGGTCACCCCGAAGTACGCGGCGGCGAGCGCCCCGTCCGCCTCCCCCAGCACCTCGCGGAGCCGGCCGGGGGTCCAGGCGTAGTACGCGCCCTCCACCTGGTGCCCGGAGCCGTCGTCGCTGTCGGCGTCGAGGGCGGAGGCGAAACCACCGTGCTCCGTACGCAGCTCCCGGACCATGAAGTCGGCGGTCTCCAGGGCGACCCGCCGCGCGAGGTCCGAGCCCGTGGCCCGCCACACGTGCGCGTACACCCGGCACAGCAGCGCGTTGTCGTAGAGCATCTTCTCGAAGTGGGGGACGGTCCACTCCCGGTCCACGGAGTACCGGGCGAAGCCGCCGCCCAGCTGGTCGTAGATCCCGCCGCGCGCCATCGCCTCGCAGGTGTCCACGGCCATCTGGAGGGCGCCCTCGGACCCGGTCCGCGCGTGGTGGCGCAGCAGGAACTCCAGCACCATCGACGGCGGGAACTTCGGCGCCCCACCGAAGCCGCCGTGCGCGGCGTCGTACTCCCGGGTCAGTCCGAGCAGCGCCTGCGCCAGCTCGCCGGGCCCGGGGCGCGCGGTCCTGCCGTAGTCCGGCCGGCGCCCGGCCAGGTCCCGGGTGATCTTCCGCGCCATCTCCCCGACCTCGTCGCGCCGCCCCGTCCAGGCGGTGTGCACCCCTTCGAGCACCTGGGTGAAGGAGGCCGTCCCGTGGCGGGGCTCGGGCGGGAAGTAGGTGCCGAAGTAGAAGGGCTCGGCATCCGGGGTGAGGAACACGGTCATGGGCCAGCCGCCCTGCCCGGTGGCGGCCTGTACGGCCTCCATGTAGACGGCGTCCACGTCGGGACGCTCCTCGCGGTCCACCTTGACGCTGACGAAGTGCTCGTTCAGGTAGGCGGCGGCCCGCTCGTCCTCGAAGGACTCGTGCGCCATGACGTGGCACCAGTGGCAGGCGCTGTACCCGACGCTCAGGAACACGGGCACGTCGCGCCGCCGCGCCTCCTCGAAGGCCTCCGGGGACCAGGGCCACCAGTCGACGGGATTGTCGGCATGCTGCAGCAGATACGGCGAGGTCACACCAGCCAACCGGTTCATGCGGCTCAGCCTCTCACAATGCCCAACCCTGTCGTGGAGACCGCACGGGCTCCGCCTCGCTCGGCCGAACTGCAACGGAGAGGGGCGCCATCGCGCTCTTCCTGATCGAGCACCCCGGCATCACAGGACAGTAGGCTGAGCGCAGCAGCGCAGGAACTGTCGAGGCTCCTCGGAGGAGGCACACGATGACCGCCGAGATGGTGGCGCCCGCGTGGATGCATGCGCAGATCAGCGCGGAACAGTACGACTCCTGGTCAGAGGAGCAGTGTGCCGGCATCGAGATCGTGGACGGGATGGTCGTCGTGAGCCCGAGCGCGTCCAAGCGGCACAACCGGCCGGCCCGAATCCTGGCCAATGCCCTGGACGCCGCCGCAGGCCCGGACTGGAACGCCGATACGGACTTCGATGTCCGCCTGCAGGACGTGCCGCTCACCAACCGCCGTCCGGACGTCGTCGTCTACCGGGCGGAGACCATCGACCTCACGCCCACCCGCCCCGAACACCTCCTCCTGGTCGTCGAGGTCGTGTCGCCCGGCTCGGAGACCACTGACCGGATCGTGAAGGTGGACCAGTACGCCAAGGCCGGCATCCCCTTCTACTGGCGGGTCGAACAGGCTGCCACCGGTGTCCCGATCATCTACACCTACGTTCTCGACCCCGCCACCAAGGCATACAGGGACGGCGAGATGTTCACCGGCGCGATCAAGGCTGCCGCACCCTTCTCCGTCACTGTCGACCTGGGAGCCGTCTGACAGCGCCGGAAGATCATTTCCTCATGACGCCGAACTGGGAGACGGCAGCGACCATGGCGCAAGCGCGCAAAACCAGCGGGCGAGCGGAAGCAGCACGACCGCCGCTCACTGCGGCGGGAGCCGACCCGGCGGAGTGGGTGGAGATCGCCTACAGCCACGAGTCCCTGACCACCCAGCTCGACGGACACCTGACCGCCGACCGGACCGGTGGTCCCGTGACGGGCGTGCCCACCTCGTCGTCCACCACTCCGGTCACCGTGGTCGCCATGATCGAGCACTTGGAGGTGGCGGACGGGCATCACGTGCTGGAGATCGGCACGGGCACCGGGTACTCCTCCGCCCTGCTGTGTCACCGCCTCGGCGAGGACAACGTGACAACGGTCGAGGTGGACCCGGAGGTGGCGGCCCGAGCGGACATCGCGCTGGAGACGGCCGGCTTCTCGACATGGACCGTGACCGGTGACGGACTCCGTGGGGCAGGACGGCACCGCCGAGGGCCGGATCATCGGCCGCTCGTCCTTCATGCAGGCACGATCCCAGGCCGCTGTGCCGGTGTCCGGTGATCTCTCGGCCCGTACCGCCTATGCCGACAGCGAGCGCGGGACGAAGATGGCGCCCCTCGTGCTGGAGGAATGGATGCCGGCCTTCCTGGCCCAGCTCGCCGCACCCGGCGCGCAGTTCGTCCGCGCCGCGACGAGTGACGGCGGCCGACTCCTGTACGTCTTCGACCCGGATCGCGAGTCCTTCGCCGAGTTCACCACTGACGGCGACGACTGGACCGTACGCCAGGGCGGGCCCGTGGCCCTGTGGGACGACATCGAACAGGCGCTCACCGTGTGGCGGGACGCGGGGAGCCCGGACATCACCGCCGTACGGCTCCACATCACCGACAAGGCCCACACCTACTGGGTGGGCGGCCGGCAGATCGTCACCCGTACGTCGTCGCACTGGATCGGCGACAAGCCTGCGCTGCGCTGGCAGCACCGCCTCGCCTGACCGCCGGAACGATCGCGCAGCACCCGGACTCCGTGCTCTGGCCGGGCTGCGCATGCCCTGCGGACGCCAACTTCGGCCGCGGCCGTGCGGTCGGCCACCTCCTGCTGTGTCGTCCCCCGCGCTCGCCTCGGCTCCGCCGGGCCGTGCACCGGTCGCCTCGGTGAGGAGTTGTTCCTTCCCCGTCCGCACAGCCTCCTCGCCACCGGCACGGGCGACGTGCTCAGCGCGGATGTCCTGCCAGCGGGTGTAGTCGCTCATGGTCTTCCTCCTTCTTCTTCCCGCGTCTTCCTGCTTCTCCTGAGCCCGTCTCCCTCCCCTCAACGGGCTCCCGGGCGGCCGGACACGGGCAGGGCGGGGTGTCGGGGAGGGGGGTGCGTACGCTCTTGGGATGTTGGGGATCGAGTTGCTGCGCCATGAGCACGGGCCGGCCCTGCTCGCCTTCGAGCGGGAGAACCGGGGTTACTTCGCCGCCTGCGTGCCGGACCGGGGGGACGGGTACTTCGCGGAGTTCGACGCGCGCCACGCCGGCATCCTCGCCGGGCAGGCGGCCGGGCAGGACTACTTCCACGTGCTGGTGGGCGCCGACGGCGAGGTGCTCGGGCGGGTCAATCTGGTGGACGTCGCCGACGGCGCCGCCGAGCTGGGCTACCGCGTCGCCGAGAAGGCCACGGGCCGCGGGGTGGCCACCGCCGCCGTACGCCAGGTGCTGGACCTCGCCGTCTCCGCGTACGGCCTGCGCACCCTGCGCGCCGTCACGACGCGGGACAACGCGGGCTCCCACGCGGTCCTGACCCGTACGGGCTTCCTCCCCACCGGCGAGACCTTCGTGGACGACGGCCACCTCTGCGTCCGTTACGCACTGGATCTCGTCCCGCCCCGGCGCTGAACCTCCGAACCTCTGAACTCGCTCAGATTTACCCCGGTTCGCGTTCCCCGCGCACAGCGCGGGGGAATCGACCCGTCCGGGACTCTCTGAAGGGGATGCCGATGCGGGAGAACCATCGCGGCGAGGCCGAGCGGGTACTGAAGCGGGCCGTGGACGAGGAGATCCGGCGGGGGGCCGGGACGGGGGCGCCGGGGGCGCAGGTCGCCGGGGCGGCCCTGCTGGCGCGCGGCCGGGAGTCGCTGGACGCGCTCGCGGCGAGCGCGGCCACCGAGTACGAGGCGTACGTACGGGCCCTGGACGAGGCCGCGGCCGGGGACCGGTCGCTGGGCGACGCGTTCCGGCGGGGCAACGCGTCGGCCGCCTTCCTGGTGACGGCCGTCGCCGCGGCGGCCGCGGTCGGGGCGGACCTGGCGCTCGGGGTCGCGGCGGGCACCTCGCTGACGGCCGGGGCGGTCGTGGGCGTCGCGGGGGCGGCGGCGACGGTCGCGAAGGTGACGGCCACGCACCTGCCCGCCGCGAGCCGTCGGGCCGGGGCCCTGAGCCGGCCCGGCGGGGCGGAACAGTTGCGGTTGCAGTGGCTGTCGGCGCTGGAGGTGCGCGGAATCCGGCCGTTCCTGGAGCAGCAGCGCGCGGTGGCGACGGCGGCCCGGGTGCCGCGTCCCGCCCGGCCGGAACGCGGCGCCCCGCAGCTGCGCGGGACGGACCGCAGCGCGCAGGCCCGGCTGCGCACGGCGCTGGAGCAGTCGTTCGGCCAGCTCCCCGACCCGGGAGAGCGGTTCGTGGGGCGGCGGGAGGAGCTGGAGCGGATCGCCCGGTGGGTACGGGAGGCGCGGGCCGGAACCGGGACCCGGCCGGTGGTCGTGGTCCTGCACGGCGAGCCCGGGGTGGGCCGCACGGCCCTGGCGCTCCGGGCGGCCCACACGCTGCGGGACCAGTTCCGGGGCGCGTGCGTGGTCGACCTGCGGGGCGGCGGCGCGCCCGCCCCGGAAACCCGGGCGACCCAGGCGGCCCCGCAGACCCAGGGGGCCCTTGTGTCCCCGGAGGCGCCGGTGGCCGGGGAGGCGCCGCTGTCGACCCGGGAGGCGTTGCTGCACCTGCTGAACCGGCTGGGCGCCCCGCGCGAGCAGTTGCTGTTCCGCGAGGGGGCCACGGCGGAGCAGCAGGTCCGCAGGCTCGGCGAGCTGTACCACCAGCACCTCCAGGGGCTGCCGGTGACGGTGGTGCTGGACGACGCGGTGGACGCGGAGCAGGTACGGGCGCTGCTCCCGGAGCGTTCCGAGAGCCTGGTGCTGGTGACGGCGCGGGAGCCCCTGGAGCTGCCCGCGGAGCTCGCCGCCCGGGTGCACCAGCTGCCGGTGGGGCGGCTGCCGGACACGGCCGCCGCCGAACTCCTGACCTCGGAGTTCCTGGCTTCGGAACCCCTGGACTCCGCCGGACCCGGACCCGGACCGGCGACCGCGACCCCGGCGGAGGTGGCCCCGTACGACGGAACGGCCCTGCCGCGGCTGCTCCGCCTCGGGGCCGGGCTGCCGCTGGCCCTGCGCGTGCTGGCACCGCTCGGCGCGGCGGCGGCGGCCGGGACCCCGGGAACGGAGACCCCGGCCCCCACCGGCCACCCCCTCCCCCCTCCCCTGGACCCCGCCCTGGACCTGGCCTACGGGCACCTGCCCGAGGAACGGCGGCGGCTCTTGCGGCGGCTGACGCTGGCCGGGCGGGCCTCGCTCGGGGCCGCCGCGGCGGCGGCGCTGATCGACACGGACGAGGCCGGGGCCGGGCTGCTGCTGCGCGAGCTGGCCGGGGCCGGGCTGCTGGACCACGTGCGCGGGGAGCGGTTCCGCATGCACGACGCGGTGCGCGCGTACGCGGCGGCGCGGCTGGTGGCGGACGAGGACCCGGCGGCGGCCTCGGCCGCGCACGAGCGGCTGATCCGGACGTACGCGCGGCTCGCGGACTCGGTGATCCGGATGGTCGACGGGAAGACGTCGACGCGGGCCCACCGGTTCGGCGGGCACGGCTTCGCCTCGCTGGAGGCGGCGCTGCGCTGGCTGGACGACGAGTCGAGCTTCATCACGGCGGCGCTGCGGCAGACGGAGGGCGTGGACCGGCAGGCGGTGCTGGACCTGCTGGGCGCGCTCTGCGACTTCTGCCTGCTGCGCGGGGACCTGTACCGGCTCGGCGAGATCGACGAGCTGGCGCGGGCGGTGGACCAGGGGCGGCTGGTGCGGTCGGTGCGGTGGCGGACCGGGATCGCGGCCCGCCAGATCGGTGAACTGGACCGGGCCCGGACCACGCTGACCTCGGTGGTGGACCAGTACAAGGAGGCCCGGCAGGAGTCGGGGACGGCGATGGCGCTGGTCTCGCTCGGCATCACCCTGCACCACCAGGGCAGCCTTCCGGAGGCGGCGGCCCGCATCCGTGAGGCGCTGGCGCTCCAGGAGGCGCCGGAGCTGGCGGGCGACCGGGCGTGGGCGCTGCACGCGCTGGCGGCGGTCGAACGGGACCTGGCGCATCTGGCGGAGGCGCTGCGGCTGCTGGACCTCTCGCTGGCGCTGCACCGGGAGAGCGAGTCGGTGCACGGGGAGGCGTGGGCCCACTTCCAGCTCGGCCAGGTCCGGCTGCGCCTGGGCCAGGTGGAGCCGGCCGAGGCGGCGCTGCGGGAGGCGCTGGAGCTGTACGGGCGCACGCGCGACGACCGGGGCGAGGCGTGGGCGCTGACCCAGCTCGGCCGGGCCCGGGTGGTGGCGGGGGACGCCGCCGGGGCGGTGGAGCGGCTGCGGGAGGCCCTGGCCCGGCACCGGCAGGCGGAGGACGCGCGCGGTGAGGCGTGGACGCTGTACTACCTGGGCCAGGCGCTGGAGGAGGAGGGCGACCGGGACCGGGCGCTGCGGGAGCTGGAGCGGGCCCGGACGATGTTCTCGCGGATGCGGGACGTGTACGGGCTGGCCCACGCCCGCCACCACTCGGGCCGGGTCAGCCGGGACCAGGGGGCGGCGCGGACGGGGAGCCTGCGCAACTCCGGCTTCGCCCGTCAGCTGCTGGTGGACGCGCGGGCGGACTTCCGGCGGATCGGGCTGGCGCACGGCGAGGCGTGGACCTGCCTGGAGCTGGCGGTGGTGGACGCGGGCAACGGCCGGGTGGCGCAGGCGCTGATCCTGTGCGAGGAGGCGGTCCGGCTGTTCATCTCGTACGGGGACCGGCGCGGGGAGGACTGGGCCCGTTTCCTGCGGTGCACGATGCTGCCGTACGCCACCCCGGGGGTCGCGGGCGCCCCGCAGGAGGCGCGGGAGGAGCTGTCCCGGCTGGCCCGCGCACCGCATCCGGCGCGGGACGAAAGGCTGACGGAGTGCCTGGAGGCGTACGAGGTGATCCTCGGCCGGGGGGTGGACGAGGCGCGGGAGTGGCAGGCGTGGCGCCTGGGGCTGGTGCCGGGTCTGCACGCCCAGGAAATCATGGGCGTGCCCCTGACAACCCCCTCGACCTGAGGCGGCCGCCCTCCGGCCGGACCACGCACGGCCCGCCGTCCGCCCGGTGACCCGGGCGGACGGCGGAGCGGCACGGCGCGGGCCTACCGGCAAACCTTTCCGGTCACAGCACTAGTGGGCGGCCTTGGGCGCGTCCGGGGCCGGGGCCGGGGAGGCGGCCGGGGTCCGCTCCGGGGCTTCCTTGAAGTTCACGCGGTCCATGTGGCGGCTCATCGACTTCATCAGGCCCCACACGCCCAGGGCGAGGGCCGCGAACACGATGAAGCCCAGGACTCCGGGGGTCACCTTGTCCTTGTCGAAGGTGTCCGCCGCCAGCGGGAGGAGCTCGTTCAGTGCTGCCTGCGTAGCGCTCATAGCTACGCATTCTCCCGGATGCCCGCGAAGAGGTCGGACTCGGGGAGGGAAGTGTCGACGAACGACTTCGCCAGCTCGTACTCCTCGGTCGGCCAGACCTCCTTCTGGAGGTCCATCGGGACGCGGAACCAGCCGCCGTCGGGGTCGATCTGCGTGGCGTGCGCGAGGAGCGCCTTGTCACGGATCTCGAAGAACTCGGCGCAGGGCACGTGCGTGGTCAGGGTCCGCTCCTTGCGCTCGAACTCCTTCCACCGCTCCAGCCACTCCCCGTAGGGGGACTCCATGCCACGGGCGAGCAGCGCCTCGTGCAGGGCGACGGTGCGCGGCTTGTTGAAGCCCTGGTTGTAGTAGAGCTTCCGCGGCTGGTAGGCCGGGCCGAACTCGGCCTCCGGGAACTTCTCGGTGTCGGCCGCGCTGTCGAAGGCCACCATCGTGATCTTGTGGGTCATGATGTGGTCGGGGTGCGGGTAGCCGCCGTTCTCGTCGTACGTGGTGATGACCTGCGGCCGGAAGGCGCGGATCTTCTTCACCAGGCGCCCGGCCGCCTCCTCCACGTCCGCCAGGGCGAAGCAGCCCTCGGGGAGCGGGGGCAGCGGGTCGCCCTCCGGGAGGCCGGAGTCGACGTAGCCGAGCCACTCCTGTCCGACGCCGAGGATCTCGCGCGCCTCGTCCATCTCCTTGGCGCGGACCTCGTGGATGTGCTCCTCGATGTACGTGTCGCCCTGGAGCTTGGGGTTGAGGACGGAGCCGCGCTCGCCGCCGGTGCAGGTCACGACCAGCACCGGGACGCCCTCGGACACGTACTTGGCCATGGTGGCCGCGCCCTTGCTCGACTCGTCGTCGGGGTGGGCGTGGACGGCCATCAGTCGAAGCTGCTCGGTCAAGACAAGATCCTCTGTGATTCGTCAGGGTAGGCGGCTCTATAGTGACCGAATCGGGGCGCGGAAAATTCCGGGGGTGGGTCCGGCCAGGTCCGGTCCGGCCCTCTCGAAAGGAACGATCGATGAGCACGGTGCGCGAGGATCTGCCCGAGGGCCGCTACGGCCGGTCGGCGGACGAGCGTCAGGACCGCAAGCTCAAGGTCGTCGGTTCGGTGCTGGGCGTCGCCCTGCTGGGCCTGGTCGGCTGGATCGGCTGGGACTACATCGCCGGTCAGAGCGTCAGCGCCGAGGTGATCAAGTTCCAGGTGGTCTCGGACTCCGAGGTGAAGGTCCACCTGGAGGTCCGCAAGGAGGCCGCGGTCACCGGGGTCTGCACCCTCAGCTCGCAGAACGAGCAGCACGGCGAGGTCGGCCGCGCCGACTTCACCTTCCCCCAGGACGCCGAGCGCGTGGACGAGCTGGTCGTCCTCAGGACCACCGGCCGCGCCACGATGATCGAACTGGTCGGCTGTCAGCCGCGGACCGCCGCGGCGTCGACGGGCTGACCGGACGGCTGACGGCGGGACGGCTGACGGCTGGGCGGCCCGCCCGGCGGGCCGTGCGCACGACGGGCCGGCCCGGCGGTGGTCCAGTCTCCCCGGCCGGGTGGGCCGCAGGCCGTGGACCGGCCCGCGCAGGCCCTCGCCCACCGCGTCCGAGCAACCCGTCCACAGCCCGTCCGTAGCCTGCGAGCAGCGCTCGCGACCCGTCTGACCAGCCCTTCGGCCGCATCCGGCCGGATCGCCGGGCCGTGCGGACGGCCCGCGGGCCCCGGGTGTCCGGCCGCGCTGACCCTCGTGGGGTCCTCCCCCTTTTCTTCCCGAATTGTTAGGCTCGTGGTTTCGTCCGCCGCTGGCGGCTTTGTAGTCCCCTGTACCGACGAGGAGCACCCGTGACCCAGACGAGCGACAACGTCACCTGGCTGACCCAGGAGGCGTACGACCAGCTGAAGGCGGAGCTGGAGTACCTGTCTGGTCCCGCCCGTACGGAGATCGCCACGAAGATCGCCGCGGCCCGCGAGGAGGGCGACCTCCGTGAGAACGGCGGTTACCACGCGGCCAAGGAGGAGCAGGGCAAGCAGGAGCTCCGCGTCCGTCAGCTGACGCAGCTCCTGGAGAACGCCAAGGTGGGCGAGGTGACCGCCGCCGCCGGCGTCGTCGCGCCCGGAACCCTCGTGACGATCGCGTTCGACGGCGACCCGGACGACACCCTGGAGTTCCTGCTGGCCTCCCGCGAGTACGCCTCCTCGGCCTTCGAGACGTACTCCCCGCAGTCCCCGCTGGGCGTCGGCGTGAGCGGCAAGACGATCGGCGAGGACGCCGAGTACGAGCTGCCGAACGGCAAGAAGGCGAAGGTGAAGGTCCTGGACGTCAGGCCCTTCACCGGCTGATCCCCACCCGCCTCCCTTCTTTGCCCACACCCCTTTCTTCATCTCTTCACCTCTGCGCCTCTGCACGCACGACGCCCGGCCGGGACCTCCGGCCGGGCGTCGTGCGTTTCGCGGGTGCTGCGCGGTACCGGTACCGGTACCGGTACCGGTGGTGCTACGCGGTCGCGGAGCGGTACTTGCGGACCGCCAGGGTGCGGAAGACCGTGATGATCAGCACCGACCAGAGGACGGACGCCAGGACCGGGTTCTGCATCGGCCAGGCGTCGGACACCGGGTAGCCCTCCGGCAGGTTCCCGAAGAGTTCGCGGGCCGCCTGGACGGTCGCGCTGAAGGGGTTCCACTCCGCGACGTGCCGCAGGAACGTCGGCATGTTGTCGGAGGGGACGAAGGCGTTGGAGATGAAGGTGAGCGGGAAGAGCCAGATCAGCCCGCCGGAGGTGGCCGCCTCGGGGGTGCGGACCGAGAGGCCGATCAGGGCGCCGATCCAGGAGAAGGCGTACCCGAGCAGGAGCAGCAGGGCGAAGCCCGCGAGGACCTTGCCGAGGTTCTCGTGGGTGCGCCAGCCGACGAGCAGGGCCACGACCGCCAGCACGACGACGGTCAGGGCCGTCTGGACCAGGTCGGCCAGGGTCCGGCCGGTCAGGACGGCGCCGCGCGCCATCGGCAGGGAGCGGAAGCGGTCGATGAGGCCCTTGTGCATGTCGTCGGCGATGCCCGCGCCCGCTCCGGCCGTGGCGAAGGTGACGGTCTGGGCGAAGATGCCGGCCATCAGGAACTCGCGGTAGGCGGCCGGTGAGGTGCTGCCGCCGACGCTGATCGAGCCGCCGAAGACGTAGCTGAAGAGCACGACGAACATGACGGGCTGGATGATCCCGAAAATGATCATTTCGGGAATTCGGGACATGCGGATCAGGTTCCGCTGGGCGATCACCAGGGAGTCGCTGACGCCCTGGGCGATGCCGCCGCGCGGCCGGGGGGCCGTCGTTCCCGGGGCCTGGGAGGGGATGGTCACTTCGCCACTTCCTTCCGTGCCGCACGGCCCTTGGCCCTGCCCGCCGCCGTACCGTCCGTGGTCGTACCGTCCGCCGCGCTGTCCACGGTCGTGCCGTTCTCGGCCGCGCCGCCCGCGCTCGTGCCGCCCTCGCTCGTGCCCGTACCGTCGCCCGTGTCCCGCGCCGAGAGTTCGGCCGTGCGGCCGGTGAGGGAGATGAACACGTCGTCGAGGGTGGGGCGGCGCAGGCCGATGTCGTCGATCTCGACGCCCCGGCCGTCGAGTTCGCGGATGATCTCGGCGAGCAGCCGGGCGCCGCCCGACACCGGCACGGTCAGCCTGCGGGTGTGTTCCTCGACCGTGATCTCGCCCCGGCCGAAACCGGTGAGCACCTCGCGCGCGGTGGTGATGTGGCCCCGTTCCCGGACGACGACCTCCACGCGCTCGCCGCCCGTACGGGCCTTGAGCTGGTCGGAGGTGCCGCGGGCGATGACCTTGCCGTGGTCGACCACGCAGATCTGGTGCGCGAGGTGGTCGGCCTCCTCCAGGTACTGGGTGGTGAGCAGCAGGGTGGTGCCGCCCGCCACCAGTTCCTGGATCACGTCCCAGAGCTGCTGGCGGTTGCGCGGGTCGAGGCCGGTGGTCGGCTCGTCCATGAACATCACCGGCGGGCGCACGACGAGCGCCGCCGCGAGGTCGAGGCGCCTGCGCATGCCGCCGGAGTACGTCTTGGCGGGGCGGTCGGCGGCGTCGGCGAGGTGGAAGCGTTCGAGCAGCTCGGCGGCGCGCGCCTTGGCCGCCCTGCCGTTCATCTGGTAGAGCCGGGCGACCATGCGGAGGTTCTCGCGGCCGGTCAGGTACTCGTCCACGGCGGCGAACTGGCCGGACAGGCCTATCGAGCGGCGGACCTCGTTCGGGTGCTTGAGGACGTCGATCCCCGCGACCGACGCCTTGCCGCTGTCGGGTCGCAGGAGGGTGGTCAGGACGCGGACGGTGGTGGTCTTGCCCGCACCGTTGGGGCCGAGCAGGCCCAGGACGGTTCCTTCGGGGACGTCGAGGTCCACGCCGTCCAGAGCCCTGACATCGCCGAAGGTCTTGACCAAGCCTTCGGCGTAGATGGCGCCTGGCATAGGGATTCTCCCAGTGTTAAATCGGGTGTTTCCTGTGCAAATCCATGGAACCCGGGCAGTTCTGCCCGGCCGGACGGGAGAGTCTGCCCCTCACCGCCCGGACGCACACTATCGCGTTATATATCGCGTTCGACGCCCTGCCCCGCGACCCGCCACCGCACGGTCCACCGGCCCAAGACCCCCCGCCCCACGGCCTGTTGCCGTGCGACCGGCTCCCGTACGGCCCGCTCCTGTACGGCCCGCTCCTGTACGGCCCGCTCCTGTACGGCCCGCTACCGCATGACCCGGTACCCCGCGCCGTGCAGCGACCGCGCGACCTGCGCGCAGTGCTCCGGGCCCTTCGTCTCCAGGTGGAGTTCCACCTCGACCTCGGTGAGCCCGAGCCGCGGATCGGTCCGTACGTGACTCACGTCCAGCACGTTCGCGTCCACCTCCGACAGCACGCCCAGGAGCCCGGCCAGCGCCCCCGGGAGGTCGGTCACCCGCAGCCGCAGCGACAGGTAGCGGCCCGCCGCCGCCATGCCGTGGCGCAGAATCCGCTGGAGCAGCAGCGGATCGATGTTCCCGCCCGACAACACGGCCACCACCGGCCCCCCGCCGTACAGTTCCGGCTCGCTCAGCAGGGCGGCGACCGGGCTGCACCCGGCCGGCTCCACCACCAGCTTCGCCCGCTCCAGGCAGAGCAGCAGGGCGCTGGAGAGCGCGTCCTCGGAAACCGTACGGACATCGTCGAGGAGTTCGCCAATGATTTTGAAGGGCAGGTCGCCGGGGCGGCCGACCTTGATCCCGTCCGCCATCGTGTCCGGGTGGTCGATCGAGACGGGGTGCCCGGCCCGGAGCGAGGGCGGGTACGCCGCCGCGCCCGCCGCCTGGACCCCGACGACCCGCACGTCCGGCCGCAGCGCCTTCACCGCGACCGCCACGCCCGCCGCGAGACCGCCGCCGCCGATGCCGACGAGGATCGTCCGCACCTCCGGGCACTGCTCCAGGATCTCCAGGCCCACCGTGCCCTGGCCCGCGATGATGTCGCGGTGGTCGAAGGGGTGGATGAAGACCGCCCCGGTGCGCTCCGCGTACTCCTGGGCCGCCGCGAGGGTCTCGTCGACGACCTGCCCGTGCATCCGCACCTCGGCGCCGTACTCCTGGGTCGCGGCCACCTTCGGCAGCGGCGCCCCGACGGGCATGAACACCGTCGAGCGGACCCCGAGGAGGGAGGAGGCCAGCGCCACGCCCTGCGCGTGGTTGCCCGCGCTGGCCGCCACGACCCCGGCGGCCCGCTGCTCGGGGCGCAGGCCCGCGATGCGGACGTAGGCCCCGCGCAGCTTGAAGGAGCCGGTGCGCTGGAGGTTCTCGCACTTGAGGTGGACCGGGGAGCCGGTGAGCGAGGAGAGGTGCCGGCTCCCTTCCATCGCGGTGACCCGGGAGACGCCGGAGAGCATCTTCTGGGCCCCCCGGACGTCGTCGAGGATGACCTGCGGAAGGGGTTGGGGCACGCGGTAGTTCATGGCGCCAGTCTCGCAGCCGGCCCGGGGCCCGGCGCGGGACGCGAGGCCCCCGCGACGGGGCCCACGCGGGGGCCCCGCGAAGGCCCGGCGGGGCCCGGAGGAAGCCGGTGAAGGGGCCCGGCGGCGGGGCTCCGCAGGCCCGCCACCGGGCCGGTGATGACAGGGGGCAGCCGCCCGGCTACACCGGGATGAGGGGTGGAATCCGGCCATCGGGGAGCACCGTGGGACGGCGCCCGGCCGGGGTCGGGACCAGTTCTCGCACGAGGCGTACGGGCTGCCCCACGGCCGCGTACTCTGTCCCCCAATCCCTGTCGGCCCCAGCGAAGAGAGCCCACGGCCATGCCCTCCACCCCGGCCAGTTCCGACCTGCACCTGGCGGCCGAAGCGCCCGCCGGAGCCGGTCTCCTCGATGCGCTCCAGCACCAGGTGGCCGTCTTCGCCCGCCGTGCCGAACAGACCCGCCTGGGCGGGGTCGGCCAGGCCCGCAACTCGATGGACCGCGCCGCGTACCTGCTGCTGAACCGGCTCGACCTGGAAGGCCCGATGGGCGTCAAGGCGCTGGCCGGCGGGATGGGCATCGACTCCTCCACCGTCACCCGGCAGGTCGCCCCGCTGGTCGACAGCGGCCTGGTCAAGCGGACCTCGCACCCCGAGGACGGCCGGGCCGTGGTCCTCGCGCTCTCGCCGCGCGGGCTGGCCCGGCTGGAGGAGGTCCGCTCCTCGCGGCGCGAGCTGATGGCCCGGGTGACGGCGGGCTGGAGCGAGGAGGAACGCGACTCCTTCACCGGGCTGCTGACCCGCTTCAACCTGTCGCTGTCGGAGCTGATGACGTCCGTGTCCGAGGCGGGCCCGGCCTCGTAGCCCACAACGGCCCGGCCCGGCGCGGCATCACGGCGCGTCGGCGCGCGGACGGAACGTCACGGCAGGACGTACGGGCGCGCACCGGGCCCGTTCCCGCCCCTTGACCGGGGCGACCCCGCGGGCCGCACCATGGGGCCGTGGACCAACCACCCTGGCACTACCGGGAGTTCGAAGCCTTCGTCGCGAGCGCGGCGGGCCGGCTGCTGCGCGTCGCGGCCCTGCTGACGGCCGGGCCGGAGACCGGGGACGCCGCCGCGCGCCGACTGCTGACGGGCGCGCTGGCCCGTACGTACGCCGACTGGCGGCGCCTGCGCGGCGAGGACCCGTACGACGCCACCCGCCAGGAGCTGTGCGCCGCCTTCGCCCGGACCGGCCGCCGCCACCACGGCGGCGTCGGCGTCCTGGCCCCGCTGAGCCCGCCGGAACGGCTGGTCCTGGTCCTGCGGTCGTACGAGGGGCTCGCGGAGGAGGTCACGGCGGCCCGGCTCGGGCTCTCGCCCGACCGCGTACGGACCCGGTACCACCGGGCCGTGGCCGTCCTGCGCCCCACCGCCCCGGCGGCGCCCGCCACGGACGGCCCGTCAGGTGCGCCCGGCCCGTCCGGTCCGTCAGGTGCCTCGCGGCGGCTCCCGGGGGCCTCATGAGCCTCCCCAGCCACAAGGAACACCAGGTCGGGCGGCTGCTGGAAGGCCCGTACCCGGCGGTGCCGGCGGGCCTGGCCGCGGCGGCGGCCGTACGCGGGGACCGGATGCGGCGCCGCCGCCGGGCGCTGCGCCGGCTGGGCTGGGCGCTGCTCCTGGCGGCGGCCGCGGCCTTCGCGGTCTGGGCCGCCCGGACCCAGCCGTGGACGCCCCCGCCGGGCGGGATCTCCCCGCCGCTGGAGGGCTGGTAGACAGCGAGCCGCTCGCGCCCGGGACCGGCTGAACCGGCCCCGGACACAAATCGCGCGTCCAGCAAGGGGGTTGATACGGCCGAAGAGGCTATCCCAGCGCCCGGGTGAGGTCCGCCAGCAGGTCGTCGACGTTCTCGATGCCGACCGAGAGGCGGACCAGGTCCGCCGGGACCTCCAGGGCCGAGCCCACCACCGAGGCGTGCGTCATCCGGCCCGGGTGCTCGATGAGGGACTCGACGCCGCCCAGGGACTCGCCCAGGGTGAAGAGTTCCGTACGGTTGCAGACCTCGACCGCCGCCGCCTCGCCACCGGCGACCTGGAAGGAGATCATGCCGCCGAAGGACCGCATCTGCTTCGCGGCGACCTCGTGGCCCGGGTGGTCCGGGAGCCCCGGGTAGAGGACCTTGGTGACCTTCGGGTGACGGGTCAGCAGCTCGGCGACCTTCGTGGCGTTCTCCGAGTGCCGGTCCATGCGGACGGCCAGGGTCTTGATGCCGCGCAGCACGAGCCAGGAGTCGAAGGGACCGGCCACCGCGCCCATCGCGTTCTGGTGGTAGGCCAGTTCCTCGCCCAGGGCCGCGTCCGCGCTGACCAGCGCGCCGCCGACGACGTCCGAGTGCCCGCCCATGTACTTGGTCAGCGAGTGCACGACCACGTCCGCGCCCAGCGCGAGGGGCTGCTGGAGGTAGGGCGAGGCGAAGGTGTTGTCCACGACCAGCCGGGCGCCCGCCTCCCGCGCGATCTCGGCGACGACGGCGATGTCGGTGATGCCGAGCAGCGGGTTGGAGGGGGTCTCGACCCAGATGACCTTGGTCTTCGGGGTGACGGCGGCCCGTACGGCCGCCGGGTCCGAGGTGTCGGCCACCGACCACTGGACGCCCCAGCGGGAGACGACCTTCGCGAAGAGCCGGAAGGTGCCGCCGTAGGCGTCGTCCGGGATGACCACGTGGTCGCCCGGGGAGAGCAGCGTCCGCAGCAGGCAGTCCTCGGCGGCGAGCCCGGAGGCGAAGGCGAGGCCGCGCCGGCCGCCCTCCAGCGCCGCGAGGTTCTCCTCCAGCGCGGTCCGGGTCGGGTTGCCGCTGCGGCTGTACTCGTAGCCGCCGCGCAGTCCGCCGACGCCGTCCTGCTTGTACGTGGAGACCTGGTAGATCGGGGGCACGACCGCGCCGGTCAGCGGGTCCGCCGTGTTGCCCGCGTGGATCGCGCGGGTCTCGAAGCTCTGGTGCTCATGGCTGTCGTGGGTCATGGGCAGAGCCTAGTGGCGCCGGGCCTACTGGGACCGCGTGAGTCCGTACGTCCCCGCGCAGGTCGGACGGGTCCGGCGGGGCGGCGGGCGCGGGTGGGGGGCGGGGGTACGCATTGGCCAGGTGCCGGGTGCGTCTGGTTCGCTGGGAGCATGGAGATTCTGTGGTTCCTGTTCGCGATCGGCCTGCTCGTGGCCATCGCCGGTCCGTACATACGGCGCAGACGCGGCGGCATCCGTCAGGTCGCGCCGGGCAGCCCCGACGCCGCCGATCCGGGGAACTACGGATTCGTCCGGCAGGAACAGCTCGACATCCGCGTCCCCGGGCCCGACCAGGACCTGATGGACGCCCTCGGCAGCGTGCAGCGCAGCGGGCAGTGGCAGGCCGCGTCGGGGCTGCTGGCCGGGACGCCCAAGGAGGGCGAGCAGCGGTGGCAGCGCGTCCAGGCGTTCGGCGGGGCCGCGGCGCTGGAACTGGTGCGGCAGCCGGGGCTGGGCGCGCCGTGGCTGAAGGCGTGGCGGCTGGAGGCGGAGAAGGACGCGGGCGGCGCCCAGGTCCACGCGGAGCTGCTGGTCCAGCAGGCGTGGCGGCACTCGGGCGGGGTCGGCGCCGACGATCACCGGATCATCCTGGAGGAGGCGCGGGAGGCGTGCCGCAAGGCCGCGCCGCTGTCGCCGGGCGACCCGGTCCCGTACATCACGGAGCTGGCGGTCGCGCGGGCGCTGGGCTACTCGGAGACGGAGTTCGACACCCTCTGGGCGAAGGTCATCGACCGGGCGCCGCAGCACATGGGCGCCCATCTGGTGGCGCTGCAGTACTGGTGCGAGAAGTGGCACGGTTCGCGGGAGAAGGCCGACGCGTTCTCGCACGCGGCGGCGGCCCGCGCCCCGCACGGCTCGCTGCTGGCGGCGCTGCCGCTGTTCGCGGTGTACGAGCACCTGCCCGACGTGATCCTCGTGCAGGGCTTCTACCAGAGCGCGGTGGTGACGCGGGCGGTGGAGGGCGCGCTGTACGCGGTGCACACGGCGCGCGCGGACGACCCGATGCTGGCGCACGTCCGCCACATGCTGCTGGTGTTCCTGGTCAACATGGAGCGCTGGGCGGAGGCGATGGAGCAGGTCCGGCACGTGGACGGGTACGTGGGCGCCCTGCCGTGGTCGGCCGCGCCGGACCCGGCGGCGCAGTACGCGGTCTACCGCGCGCTGGCGGTGGCGGGCTACGAGGCGAACGGCGGCTCCCCGGCGACCCTGCCGCGCTGAACGGGGTCCGGGGCCCGGAAGTCGGGTCCGGGGCCCGGAAGTCGGGTCCGATGTCCGGGGCGGGTGCCCAGGGCGGGTACCCGCCCGGCCCCCGCCCTCGCCCTCGCCCGTGCGACGGAAAGCTTGGGCCAATAAAGTTGCCGTACGTGACGATGAGGCCGCATGATCACGCGGTGATCGTCACCCGCCCCTCCCGTCTGCTCGCCGCCCGCTGGGTCCGCACCCGCTTCGATCCGGCCGCCTTCGGCCTGGCCCCGCGCGACCGGCTCGACGCCACCGCCGCGGGCCCCGCCGCCGGGCCGGACCGGCGGGCGGAGCGCCGCGCGGTGGCCGAGGCGGCGTACGAGGGCCGGTGGCGGCCCGCCGCCGACTACGTCCGGGCCCCCGGGAGCGACTGGGACGAGCGCTGGACCCGGCTGGAGTACCTCGCCCAGGTCGCCGGGGCCGACGACCGCTGGCTCACCGACTGGCGCTCCGCGGAACCCGCCGACGGCGACGCCGGGACCCTCCACGCACGGCTGCTGCTGCACCGGGCCTGGGCGGTGCGCGGCGCGGCGTACGCGCGGGACGTCCCGGACGCGGACATGCGGCAGTTCCAGGCACAGCTCCCGGCCGCGATGGCCGCCGCGCACCGCGCCGCCGACCTGGCGCCCGAGAACCCCGGGCCCTGGGTCGTGATGATCACGGCCGCGCGGGCGATGTCGTACTCCCACAGCCAGTTCGGCGACCTGTGGCGGGGCCTGACCCGGCGCGCCCCGCACCACACCGGCGCACACCACCAGGCCCTCCAGTACTGGTGCGCCAAGTGGCACGGCTCCGAGGAGCTGATGAACGACTTCGCCGACCGGGCCGTCTCCACCGCCCCTGCGGGCAGCCTGCTGCCCGGGGTCTACCTGCACGCGCTGAACGAGCGGCGCGGCCGGCGCGGTGTCCGCAGCGGTGTCCGCAACACGCGGGACCGGGCCGTACTGGCCGATGCGGCCCGGCGGCTGGAGACCGTACCGGCCGGGCACGAGGAGCTGCCCCGGCTGCGCCACCTGCTCGCGCACCGGCTCGGCGAGGCCGGGCTGCACGCGGCGGCGCTGGAGGAGTTCCGCCGGATCGGCCCCTACTGCGGCGCCGCGCCCTGGCTCACCGACGCGGCGGGCCCGGCCGCCGCCTTCGACCTGGCGCGCGGCCTCGCGGCGCGCGCCACACGCGGCTGACCCACCGGGGCCGGGACCGGCCCCGGCCCTGGCCACGGCGCCGGTCGCGGTACCAGGGCCCGCACCACACCCGAACCACACCTGAGCCACGTCCGCACACCACCCGCCTCACCCGCACTGCTCACCGCAGCCGCATCGCTCACATCACCACCAGCACCGTTTCCATCCCGTGGGGGGACCTGTCCATATGGGCGCTTCTCTGCGCGCACTGCGCGCGCTCGTTCTGCTCGCCGGCTTCTATCTGCTCGGCCTGATCCTGCTCGCCCTCCTCGGCGCCGCCGACTGGGCCGCCGTCACCTGGCTGACCAGCGCCGTCTCCGGCAAGGTCGTCATCGTCTCCGTCGTCCTCGCCGTCCCGATCGTGCGCGGCATGTTCATGCTCCGCACCCCCAAGGGCGAGCCGATGCCCGGCGTCCTCGTCACCGAGGCGCAGGAGCCCGCGCTGTGGCGGGCCGTACGGGAGACCGCCGACCAGGTCGGCACCCGCGCCCCCGACGAGATCCTGCTCGTCGACGAGGTCAACGCGGCCGTCAGCGAGGACGCCCGGCTCCTGGGCCTGCTGCCCGGCACCCGCCGCCTCTACGTCGGCCTGCCCCTGATGGCGGGCCTGGACGAGATGCAGCTGCGCGCCGTGCTCGCCCACGAGATGGGCCACTACGCCAACCTGGACACCCGCCTCACCCCGCTCATCGCCCGGGGCCGCGCCCAGCTCATCCGCACCATCACCCACTTCCACGAGCGCGCCGACAACAAGGTCGCCAAGGAACGCGCCAAGCAGGAGAAGGCCGCCGAGAAGCGCGTCGCCAAGGGCAAGAAGGCCAAGGAGATCGACACCTCCGGCGACGGCGCGATGTACCGCGCCATGGCCAAGCTGTACACGCTGTACGGCGACTTCTACATGCGCGCCACCCTCTCCGCCTCCCGGCGCCAGGAGCTGGCCGCCGACCTGGCGTCGGTGCGCGTCGCCGGACGCGACTCCGCCGCCTCCGCGATGCGCGAGCTGAACGCCCTGGGCCCCGCCCACGGCTTCTACATGGACTCGTACGCCACCCTCGGTGTCGGCGCCGGGCTGCTGCCGCGCCCCGGGCAGGTCTTCGGCGGTTTCCGTCACCTCCTCGCCGCCCGCTCCGACGAGCTGGACGGGTTGCGCGCCGAGCTGTCCACCGAGCCCGCCTCGCCCTACGACTCGCACCCCGCGCTCGCCGAGCGCGTGGCCCGCATCGAGGCGCTGCCGGACGACGGCCGCTCCGGCCAGGCCGCCCGCCCGGCGCTGGAGCTGCTGTCCGACGCGGACGCGGCCCTGGTCGCGCTGGAGCAGGTCGTCCTCACCCCGGAGGCGCTCGCGCTGGAGCGTGCCGACTGGGAGGAGCTGGTGCACCGGAGCATGACCCGTTACACCGGCCAGGGCTCGCCCGAGCTGCGCGAGGCCCTCGCCGCCGAGGGCGCGGGCCCGGACCTGGCCGCCCTGCTGGACGCGATCGACGCCGACCCGGCCGTGCGCGGGCGGCTCGCCGACCGCCTCCCGAAGTCCGAGGAGGCCGCCGCCGCCACCGGCCGCACGGCCCGTGAGTACGGCCGCGGGTCCCTCCGTCGCGTCCTGAACCAGCTGGTCACCGCCGAGCTGACGGCCCGTGGCACCGCCCGCTGGCAGCTGTCCTGGTCCGCCTCGGCCACCCTGGGCTACCCGGCCGGGGGCTTCGAGGACGACCTGACCGCCGCCCTGAACTCCGCCGTCGCCGACCAGGGCGACACCGAACCGCTGCGAAAGCTGGTGCTCGTCCCGTGATCGGTCAGATCCTCCTCGGCGCCGTGGGCGCCGTGCTCCTCCTCGTCGCGTGGAAGGTGCTGCGCGGCTTCTACGTGATCCGCAGGGCGAAGGCCCTGAACGCCCACGTGGACGCCCTCGAAAGCGAGATCGAGGTCCTGAACGCGAGCACCGAGGCCCTGAACGCCGAAGCGGAGGCCGAGGACGAAGCGGAGAGGGCCGAGGCGCGGGCCCGGACGGCGGCCGAGGTCGTCGCGCTGGGCTTCGTCCCGGAGGCGGAGCTCGACACGGAGAACCCGGGACCGGTCCCGCCCGGGCGGACGGCCGCCCTGGAAGCGGCCCGCTCCGGCGACTGGCAGGCCGCGGCCGCCTACATCGAGGCGGCCGGCACGGACTGGGAACAGCGCTGGCACCGGGTGCGGGCGCTCGCCAGGACCGCCGCGCAGGACGACGCCTGGCTGCTGGCCTGGCAGGCGGCCCGGCCCGGGGACGCGACGGCCGCGGTGGTCGACGCCGACACGGCGGTCCTCGTCGCGTGGAACGTGCGCGGCAGCCAGTCCGGCAGCCGCACCACCCAGGAGCAGTTCCGGCTCTTCCACGACCTGCTGCTGACGGCGCGCGAGCGGGTCCAGGAGGCCCAGCGGGTCGCCGACCCGGCCGACCCGGTCCCGTACATGGTGGAACAGCCCATCGCCATGGGCCTCGGCTACCCGCACGCGCAGTACGAACAGCTGTGGGAGCGGATCACCGGGCGCGCCCCGAAGCTGCTGTGCGCGCACACCGGGGCCGTCCAGTACTGGGCGCGCAAGTGGCGCGGCTCGCACGAGCTGGCCCTGGACTTCGCCCAGCGGGCGGCGGACGCGGCCGAGCCCGGCGAGCTGCTGACGCTGCTGCCGCTGATGGCCTACATCGAGCAGGAGTTCCACGACGAGGACCTCGCGGCCGAGACCTTCTTCAAGGAGCCGCAGATCGTGGCGGCCGTGGACGCGGCCCTCCAGGACCTGGGCGCGGCCGACCCCCGGGACTCGCGGGCGCTCCACCTGCGCCACGCGCTGGCGTACCTGCTGTTCTGGCAGGACCGGGACGCACAGGCGGTCGAGCAGTTCCGTCACGTCGACGGCCACATCGGCGTGATGCCCTGGTCCTACCGGGAGTCGTCACGGTACGTGTACGCCCGTGACTGGGCGGTACGGGTGACCCTGCTGGAGGACTGACCCGCAGCGCGGGGCCGTGCGGGCGGCGCGGGGCGGGCGATGGGGGCGGGCAATGGGGGCGGGCCGGGGAATCCCGGCCCGCCCCCGGCCGTTATGCGGGTTACCAAGGAGGGAATTCCATGTTCTCGTACCGCCGCACCCCCGAGCTCCCCACCCGCGAGGAGGCCCTGAAGGGCCGCGCGGAACCGCTCTTCCCGCTGCCCGACCGCCACACGGTGCTGGGCAACCCGCCGGCGGGTCCCTACCCCGCGCACCTCGAAGTGGCCGACTTCGGGCTGGGCTGTTTCTGGGGCGCGGAGCGGAAGTTCTGGCAGACCCCCGGAGTGTGGACCACCCTCGTCGGCTACCAGGGCGGCTCCACCGAGAACCCGACGTACGAGGAGGTGTGCTCGGGCCGGACCGGCCACACCGAGGTCGTCCGCGTGGTCTTCGACCCGTCGCTCGTCTCCTACGCGACCCTGCTGAAGCTGTTCTGGGAGTCCCACGACCCCACCCAGGGCTTCCGCCAGGGCAACGACGTCGGCACCCAGTACCGCTCGGCGGTCTACACCCACTCCCCGGCCCAGCAGGCGACGGCCGAGGCCTCCCGCGCCGCCTACCAGCAGGTCCTCACCGGCTCCGGGTACGGGGAGATCACCACCACCGTCCTCCCGGCGGCGGACCGCCCCTTCTGGCCCGCGGAACCGCCCCACCAGCAGTACCTCGACAAGAACCCGGCGGGCTACTGCGGCATCGGCGGCACGGGCGTGAGCTGCCCGATCGGCGTGACCCCGGCGGAATGACCCCGGCTTGACGACCGCATCCGGGCCGTGCCCGTCACGGCCCGGCGCGATGTCACCCTTTCGGGCGGGGCTGCCGGTGGTGGCCTGGGTACGCCGGCGCCAGGGTCCAGAATCCTGCCCATGGGAGCAACCATGACCACATCCGCCGCCGCCGGGCAGCCGCTCATCCCTCAGCCGCCGGCCACCGTGACCGCGCTGCGCCAAGCCGTCGCACGGATCTGCCCCGCGGCCCTGCCCTCGTTCACCCGTGAGCTGGACCAGGCTGCGGACCAGGCCCGCCAGGGCTGCGACCTGGCCCCCTTGCAGCGGTTCATCGCCCAGTGGTCGGCGTACGTGCACATCGAGCGGCAACCGCACCTCGCCTCGGAGCTGCGGCGCTGGGAGGACGTAGCCGCCGCAGGAGACGCCTCCGAGGCCCGGCAGGCAGCCTCCGAGATCGGCAGAATCCTCGACGCCGCCCACACCGCTCCGCGCCACGCGCGCGGCTGATCGTCGTCGTACGGATCGTCCCGCCCCCCGATTGCCTGTAGCCCGCCGGTCGTCGGGCGAGCGCCGCCCGGCCCGCCTTACGCCCCGGGTGTGACCCGGATCACCCGCCGGGGAAAACCTCGCGCCCCGGGTGAGCGTCTGACAGGTGTGAAACGAGTCGGGGCGGCAGCGCCGCAGGAACTGGACGAGGAGCGCCTCCTCCAACGGGTGGCCCGGGGTGACCGGGCCGCCTTCGAGGAGCTGTACCGGCGCACGTCGCCATGGCTGGCGGTGCGGTTGCGCCGCCGCTGCGCCGACCAGCAGATCGTCGCCGAGGTCATGCAGGAGACGTACCTGGCGGTGTGGCGGGCGGCGGGTTCCTTCGTCGGGAGCCGGACCGGGGGAACGGCCGTCGGCTGGCTGTGGACGATCGCGGCCCGCCGCCTCGTCGACGCGTTCCGGCGCAGGGCCCACCACGCGGAACCGCCGCCCGCCGCCGCTGCGCACCCCGTGGCACCCGCGGCCGAGGAAGAGGCCCTGATGGCCACCGTCGGCGGGGACGTCGGGGACGCGCTGCGGCGCCTGGCACCGGAACTCAGAGAGGTGTTGCAGGCCATGGTCCTCGACGGACTGTCCGTCCGGGAGACCGCCGTCCTGCTCGGACTGCCCGAGGGAACGGTCAAGACCCGCGCCCGCCGGGCCCGGATCGTGATGCGGGAGGCGATGGCATGAACCCTGAACGCACAGAGCACACAGCGCACACAGAACGCACGTCACACACAGCGCACGTGTCACACGCGTCGGCACGGCTCATCGACGGGTACGCACGCGGCGACACGGACCTCGTCGCGGACGAGGTGTGGGCCCTGGAGGCCCATCTGGAGGGGTGCCGGGTCTGCCGTGACCGGCTGTCGGCCGCCGTCACGGCCGGGGCGCCCGCCGTGGTGGCGCTGACCGAAGCCGTCTGGTCCGGTCTCGGACCCCACCTGGCCGCGGCCAGCCCGGCGCCGCCGCGCCGCCGCCGGGCGCGGCTGTCCGCGTGGACGACGCCCGCCATGACGCCGTGGCTGGCCATGGTCCTGGCCGTGACGGCGCTCGCCCTGCTGATGGACCTGGTGGGACCCGGCTCCGGCCAGGTGTCCCTGGTGCTGCTGCTCGCCCCCGTCCTGCCCGTGTGCGCGGTGGCGGCCTCGTGGTCGCGCGGCCTGGACCCGGCGTACGAGCTGACGGCCTCCACGCCGAGGGCGGGGCTGCAACTGGTGCTGCGGCGCACCGCCTCCGTGCTCGCCGTGGTGATCCCCACGCTGCTGGCCGGGGGATGGACGACGGGGGTGTCGGCCGCGCAGTGGCTGCTGCCCTGCCTGGCCCTCACCTCGACGACCCTGGCGCTCGGCGGGCTCATCGGCGTGCCCCGCGCCGCCGTCGCCCTGATCGCCGTATGGGCCGCGGTGGTGGTGGCGCCCACCCTGGCCGTGTACGGGACGGCCGTCGCCCCGTACACGGCCGTCGTCCTGCGGGCGGACAGCCTGCCGGTGTGGGGGCTGGTCCTCGCGCTCGGCGTGGGCGTCGTGATCGCCCGCAGGGGCGCGTACGGCGTGCTGGGAACCCACCGGTGAATCCCCCGGGAGCACCGGGGCACTGGGAGCACCGGAAACCCCAGGAACCCCAGGAAGCCCGGAAACCCCAAGAACGACAAGAACCCCAAGAACAACGAGAACAACGAGAACAACGAGCAACCCGATGACCCCAGGAACCCTGAGCACCCCGGGAGGCCCCCGGGAGAGAAGGAAGCGCATGATGCCCGCAGTGAGCAGGGCCGACATCGCCCCCACGGCCTACGCCTGGGAGATCCGGGCGACCGGGCTGAAGGTCAGGGCCGGCAGGAAGCGGATGGCCGTCGACGGGCTCGACCTGTCGCTGAACACCGGCGTGCACGGCCTCCTCGGCCCCAACGGGGCCGGCAAGACCACCCTCATCCGGGCGCTGGCCACCGTGCTGCGCCCCGCCGGGGGCGAACTGGTGCTGCTCGGGCAGTCCGTGGGCGGGCTGGGCGAGTACCGTGCGCTGCGCCGCCGGATCGGCTACCTGCCGCAGGAGTTCGGCTACTACAAGCGCTTCACCGTGCGCGAGTTCGTCGAGTACATGGCCTGGCTGAAGGAGGTGCCCACGGCGGACATCCCCGCGGCGGTGCAGCGAGCCGTGGAGCGGGTCGGCCTGGCCGACCGCGCCGACGAGCGGATGAAGGCCCTGTCGGGCGGGATGGTGCGGCGGGCCGGCATCGCCCAGGCCATCGTCAACGATCCGTCGGTCCTGCTGCTGGACGAGCCGACGGTCGGCCTGGACCCGGCGCAGCGGCTGCGCTTTCGCGAGCTGCTCCAGGAACTGGGGAAGGACGCCTGCGTGGTCGTCTCGACCCATCTGGTGGAGGACGTGGCCGCCGCCTGCACCGACGTGGTGCTCTTCGCCGAGGGCCGGCTGGTCTTCCAGGGCACCCCGGGCGAACTGGCCGCGGCGGGCGGCCCCCAGCACGTGGGCGACAGCCCCCTGGAGCGCGGCTACTCGGCGCTGCTGGCCGACCCCGTACAGCCGAAGGGCACCTGGTGAACCTCCGTAACCTCCGTCACGCGAACCTCCGCATCCCGCTCATCGAGCTGAAGCGGTCCGTCGCCCCGTGGGCCGGCGCCGTCGTCCTGGTGGCCGCGCTCGCGTTCCTGCACCTGATCTCCGGGCCGTGGTGGGAGGGCCCCGCGCTGTGGACGGCCCAGTGGACCTCCATGGCCATGTGGACCCGGTACCTGCTGTTCTTCCTGTGGCCGCTCGCCGTGGGACTCGGGGCGCTCCAGGGGCTGCGCGACCACCGCTCGAAGATCTCCGAGCTGCTGGCCAGCACCCCGCGGCCCGCACGGCACCGCGCCGCCGTCCTGGCGGGCACGACGGCGTTCACGCTGGTCTCGGCCTTCGCGGTGCTCGTCCTGGTGGGCGCGGTGCTGGTGCTCACCGGTGACTCCTCGTACGCCCACCTCGGCTGGCTGCCCATCTCGCTGGTGGGGGCGCTCGCGCTGGGCGCGGGGGCCGTCCTGGGCATGGGGGTCGCGCGGGCCCTGCCCTCCGTCCTCACCCCGCCCGCGCTGGCCGTCGTCGCCCTGCTGCTCACCAGTTTCCTGCGGCAGCACCAGAGCTCGGAGCACGTGGTGCCGACCTCCGCCGTGCCGAACCGTCTCTCGCTGTTGATGCCGGGGGTGGCGGAGGTCCGCGAAACGCTCCTCACGCTCTCCGTCCCCGTGCACCTCGGGCAGACGCTCTGGCTGCTCGGCATGGCCGCGACGGGCCTCGCGCTGCTGGCCGCCGCCGGCCCGCGCGCCCGGCTGCTCGCCCTCACCCCCCTTCTGGCGGGCGGGGCCCTCGCCCTGCTCCTGCTCCCGGCCGCCCCCCGCGACACGTACGTCGTCGACCGGGCCGCGGCGGCGCTGGTGTGCGACGGCCCGGTGTGCGTGACGAAGGCCCGGCAGGGGCGCCTCGACGACCTGGCGGGTCCCGGCAAGGAGGCGCTGAGCCTGCTGCGCGGCGCCCTGGGCGACCAGGCGCCCGTCGCCTTCCACGAGATCGCCGTCCCGCGGGCGCTCAGCGCCAGGTCGCAGCGGTCGCGCGAGTTCGTGCTCATGGACTTCCGCGACAGGGCGATCGGCGAGGCCGAGGGCAAGCGGCTGACCCGGGCGCTGGTCGCCCAGGGCATGGTCCCGCTGTGCCGCCCCCGCAGCGCCACCGAGAGCGGCACGCAGGAGGATGCCGTCGCCCAGGGCATCGCGATCGCCTGGGTCTTCGGGGAGGAGCCGCGACCGATCGACGGGACCATGCACTCCGCGAAGGACCAGGCCGAGATGGCCGGTCCGGTGTGGGAGAAGTTCGCCGCGCTGCCGCAGGCGGAACAGCGGCAGCGGATGAGCGCCGCGCACGCCGCCGCGGTCTCCTGCGAGGGCGACCCGCTCACCATCCTGGCCGACGGCGCGTCCCGGTGAGAGGGCCGGTGAGAGGGGTGGTGAGGGGGCCGGTGAGAGGGCAGGCGCTGTACGCGCGCTCGCGGCAGGCGCCCGCCTCGCTCGCCGCGGTGGTGATCAGCGCGCTGGTGGTGTGGACGCTGGCGTGGATCGGCGGCGGGAAGCTGACAGATCCGCGGCTGTCCACACTCATCCTCGTCACGGGGGTGACGGCCGTCTCGGCCGGACTCGGCGGGCAGGACCTGGCGTTGGAGCGGACGGCCGCGATCCGCTGGCTGCCCCGCAGGGCGGCGCACGTGCTGCTCTGCGGGGTGCTCGTCGGCGGGGTGCTCCTCGCGGCGCAGGCGCTGAGCGGGCAGCCGGCCTCCCTCGCCTTCGCCGCGCGCAACAGCGCGGGGCTGATGGGACTCGTCGCCATCGGGGCGGCCTGGGGCGGGGCGCAGTACGCGTGGCTCCCGCCGTTCGCGTGGCTGTCGCTCTCCTTCGTCGTCCCGCCCACGGCGGACGTGGCGACGCAGGTGCTGGGCTGGATGCTGCAACCGCCCGGCACGACGGCCGCCACCTGGACGGCCCTCGCCCTGGCCGCCGCCGGCACCACGGCCTACGCCGTCGCGGGCCCGAGGCGTTAGAACGCGTTACGGAGTGCGGCGCCACCCGGGGCGGGTCCGGCGCCGCACTTTCGGTCAGGTGTGCGGCTTTCCCGTTCTGGAAAGGATCGGCGCTTGACCCCGCCACGGCCGGCTCGGGAGCATCGGACGCGACACGTCTACGCCGGCATGTGGGGGCAGGGATGCTGAAGAAGCTGTCCGGTGACCCGGAGTGCAGGAACGGAACGTGCCCGACGCTGTGGGGCACCGAGGACGCCAGGAACTACGTGGTGCAGGGTCACGTCGTCACCGACCCCGAGCGGCTGGCACAGCTCGACCTGGCGGAGCGGGCCGTCACCGGCCTGCCGGATCACGACTTCTGGCTGTTCGACGACCGGGACGTGTACCGGATGCACTACACGCCCGAGGGCGCGTTCACCGGCGCCGAACCGCTCCCCGCCCACCGGCTCGCCGAGTACCGGGGCTACCGGGACCACGCCCTTGCCGCGGCGGTGCCCTTCGCGGAGTACCAGGAGCGGCACCACTGACCGCGGACCCGATCGGCAGAGCCCTGCGGGCGCTGCGCGCCGCGTCCGGGCTCACCGGCGGATCGGTGGCCCGCAGGGCTTCCATGTCCGCCGGGAAGCTCTCGAAGATCGAGAGCGGCACGGTGCGGCCGACCGTCCAGGACGTGGGCCTGATCCTCACCGCCATGGGCGTGAGCGGGGAGGTGAAGGAAGGGTTCCTGGCGACGGCCCGCGCCGAGGCCACCGAAGCCACCGAAGCCACCGCGTGGCGCCTGCTGCGCCGTACGGGCGCGGGGAAGCACCAGAAGACCATCCGGGCCATCGAGGCCGGCACCACCACGCTCAGGCTCTTCCAGGGCCAGCTCGTCCCCGGACTCCTCCAGACTCCCGAGTACGCGTCCGCCGTCCTCTCCCTGTCTCCGGCCCTGCCGGAGGAGACCAGGGCCAGGACCGTGGCCGCCCGCCTCGAACGGCAATCGGTCCTGTACGGGCCGGGCCGGTCGTTCCGCTTCCTGATCTGCGAGCACGTGCTCCGGTGGCGCGTCAGTGAGCCCGTGGTCATGGCACTTCAGCTGGACCGCCTCGTGTCGGTGTCCCGTCTGCCCGGCGTCTCACTGGGTGTCGTACCGGCCGGCCCGCCGATGCCCGACTTCCCCATGACCTGCTTCAGCCTGCACGACGACCGGCTCGTCATCGTGGAAACGTTCCACTCCGAGGTCACCACCCGCGATCCGAGGGACGTGCGGCTCTACGCCGACACCTTCGAACGGTTCGCCGCGGTGGCGGTTCACGGCGATGCCATGAGAGCCCTGGTCGAGGCCGTCCGGGACGAGTTCCCGCCCCACCGGGGGAGGTGAGCCCGGCCCGCCTCCCCGCCTCCCCGCCTGCCTGCCCGCCTGCCCGCCCGCCCGCCCGTTGTCAGGCGAGTGTCACGTGGGGGCGGGCCCAGGAGGTGTGGTCGAAGGCGGAGTTGGTGTTGGCGTCCTCGACCACGAGGTGCAGGAGGCGGACGCCGCGGACGTCGAGGTCGATCGCGGTGGGGCCGGACGCTCCGGTCAGGGTGGGGGTGGTGAGCAGGGTGCGGCCGTCGGCGCGGACGACGGCGCGGGTGGCGCCGGACGGGGACTGCTTCTTCGAGAAGTCGTCGATGCCGACGAGCGCGGTGAAGCGGGACGCGCGTCCGCCCAGGTGGTAGACGATCTCCGAAGGGGCGTGGACGCCGAGGCCCTTTGCGTAGGTGACGCCGCCGAAGGCGATCGGGGTGCCGTCGCCCGCCTCCTTGCGGCCGTTGGAGCGGTCGATCTCGACCGGCCCCCAGCCGTTGACCGCCGAGACCCACGGAAGGTCGCTCAGGTAGCCGTCCCGGGTGGGCGGTTCGGGGAGCGGGGTGAGCCGCGTACCGGCCGTGAAGCGGAACGCGGACGTCGTGGCCTCCGCCGCGACGAGCACCGGGCCAGTCACGGGAACGACGGCGTCCGGGGTCTCCGGGGCCTCCAGGTTCTCCGGGGCGGTCAGTGTCCAGGTCGTGGTCAGCGTCGCGCCCGGGGCCAGGGAGGGTGTGGCCGCCGGGCCCGCCGGGGTGGCCGTCCAGCCCGGCGGGAGCCGCAGGGCGACCCGGGCCTCGGGCCAGGCGCGGCCGGTCCCGTTCGACAGCCGCGTCGTCACCGCCGGGGCATCCGCCCCGGTGGCCGCCGTCACCGACAGGCCCCAGGGGCGGCGCGGGTAGGTGTCCGACCAGGAGCCGCGGAGCAGGGCCGTCAGCGACGCGACCACCGACGGGTTGGCCGCCGCCACGTCGTACCGCTCGCCGGGGTCGGCCGCCAGGTCGTAGAGCTCGAACCGCCACTGCGCGTCCGGGGCGTTGCGGTCCCGGCCCGGGGCGAACCGTACGGCCTTCCACCGGTCCTTGCGGATGGCCTCCGCGACCCGCTGCGCCCGGCCCCCGTCCTGGGCGTTGGCCCGGCTGGTGACCCCCTGCTCGTCCCGGTACCAGTACAGGTGCGAGTGGAGCGGGGCCTGCCCGGCCCGGCCGAGGAGGACCGGGGCCGCCGAGAGGCCGTCGATGTCGGCGGGGGCCGGGGCGCCCGCCAGGTCGGCGAGGGTGGGCAGCACGTCGTGGAGCGGGGTGGGGCGGGCGCTGGTGGTGCCGGGCGTGATCCGGCCCGGGGCCCAGGCGATCAGCGGGACCCGGACGCCGCCCTCGTAGAGGTTTCGCTTGTAGCCGCGCAGCGGGCCGGCCGCGTCGAAGAGGTCCGGGTCCACGCCGCCCTCCTCGTGCGGCCCGTTGTCGGAGGTGACCAGGACGACGGTGCGGTCGGCGATGCCCCGGGCCCGCAGCCGGTCGACCACCGCGCCGACCTGCGCGTCGAAGCGGGTGATCTGCGCGGCGTGGCCCTTGTTCGGCCCGCTCCAGGGGCGGGTGGCGTACTCGCCCGTGTCGGGGACGTCGCTCGGCGCGTGCGGGAGGTTCGGGGTCAGGAGGAGGAGGAAGGGGTCCGGTCCGGCCGCGTGGGTGTCGATGAAGTCGAGGGCGCGCCCGGCGATCGCGTCGGGGGCGTAGGTGCCCGCCGGGAGGTTCTCCCTGGCGTCGTTGTGCCACAGGTGGGCCGGGTAGTACTGGTGGGCGTGCCCGTGGTCGATGTACCCGTAGAACTCCTCGAAGCCCCGCGCGCCCGGATGGCTCGGCTGGTCCCCGGCCTCCGGTCCGAAGCCCCACTTGCCGAACAGGCCCGTACGGTACCCCCGCGCCCGCAGCACCTCCGCGAAGGTGGTGTCCCCCGGGCCCAGGCCGCCCTGGCCACCGGCGGCCGGGTTGGCGCGGACGGCGGCGTGGCCGGTGTGCAGGCCGGTCAGCAGCGCGGCCCGGGAGGGCGCGCAGACGGCCGCCGCGGAGTAGGCGTCGGTGAAGCGGAGCCCCTCGGCGGCGAGCCGGTCGGTGCGCGGGGTGCTGATCAGCTGCTGGCCGTACGCGCCCAGGTCGCCGTGGCCTAGGTCGTCGGCCAGGATCACCACCAGGTTCGGGGGTCCGTCCGTGGCGGCGGCGACCGCCGGGGCCGCCGCCGGGAGCTGCGGGAGGGCGGCGAGCCCCGCCGCGGCCACGGAACCGGCGAGGAAGTGACGGCGGCTGGGCATCTCGGCCTCCTGGGCTACGGCGGGCACACGTGACCGGCGCGCGGGCCGGGGTGCGGCCCGGCGCGCGGACGGTGAGGCGATCATCCGCGGGGCGCCGGGGCCAGGGCCATGCACGGGGCATGAAGAACGTGTGACACGCGCGAGAAGAAGGAGAAGGAGAAGGAGAACGGGAGACAGAAAGACGGACGGCGGGGAGCCACCAGGGCTCCCCGCCGTCCGTCGGGTTCCGTCAGACCGGACCAGACCAGACCGGACCAGACCGGATCAGACCAGGTCCGGCCGGGGTCGGCCGGTCCGGTCAAGAGGCGGCGCCGCTCAGGCGGCGGCGCCGGCCTTCCACTCCGCCCAGTTCATGTTCCAGCCGTTGAGGCCGTTGTCCGGCTTGATGGTCTTGTCCGGGGAGTTGACCACGGTCACCACGTCACCGATGAGGGTGTTGTCGTAGAACCAGGCGCCCGGCTGGTTGGCGTCGCTCGCGCCCTTGACGTCGTTCAGGCCGACACAGCCGTGGCTGGTGTTGGCACTGCCGAAGATCGAGTCGGAGCCCCAGTAGTTGCCGTGGATGAAGGTGCCGGAGGTCGACAGCCGCATCGCGTGCGGGACGTCCTTGATGTCGTACTCGCCCTTGCCGTCGTCGTCCGTGAAGCCGACGGTGGCGCCGTTCATCCGGGTCTCCTTGAACTTCTCGGAGATCACCATCTGCCCGTTGTACGTCGGGTTCTCCGGGGAGCCCGCCGAGATCGGGATGGTCTTGAGGACCGCGCCGTCCCGGGTGACCGTCATCTTCTTCGTCTTCACGTCGACCGTGGAGACCTGGCTCCGGCCGACCTTGAACGTGACGGTCTTGCTCTGGACGCCCTGGATGCCGGGGCCGCCCTGCACGCCTTCCAGCGCCAGCTTCAGCGTGACGGTGGAGTTCGCCTGCCAGTACTGCTCCGGGCGGAAGTCCAGCCGCTGCGCGCCGAACCAGTGGCCGACGATCTCCTGGCCGCTGGTGGAGGAGACCGAGATGGCGGCCTGGACGGCCTTGCGGTCCTTGATCGGCTTGTTGAAGGTGATCGAGACCGGCATGCCCACGCCGACGGTCTGGCCCTCGTCCGGGATGAACGAGCCGATGAAGCTGTTCTCCGGGGAGACGGTCGTGAAGGAGGCGTTCTCGTGCGCCTCGCGCCCGTCCGCGTCCTTCGCGACCGCCGCCAGGGCGTACTTCGTGGAGCGCTTCAGCGCGGTGTCCGGCTTCCAGCTCTTGCCGTCCGCGGCGATCTTGCCGGCCACGGCCACGCCCTCGGGGTTCTTCAGCTCGACCTTGGTGAGGGTTCCGTCGCTGACGGCGACGGTGGTCGCGTCGTTCAGTCCGACGTTGGTGGCGCCGTCCTTCGGCGTGATGGCTATTCGGGCCTTGGACGTGTCCTTGGCCGCCGCCGCGTCCACGTCCGCCTGGGACTTGGCGCCGGTGGCCTCGCCACCCGCCTTCGGCGGCGCCCCGGCCGCGCCGTCCCCACCGCCGCACGCCGAGAGCATCAGTACCCCGCCGAGCACGGCGGATATGGCCACCAGGGACCTTTTCCGCCGCTTGCTGTCCGTCCTCACACGCCACTCCATCGTTGCCGGAAACCCCGGGGCTGCCGTACTGGAACTGGGCCGGGCAGGGGAACGCGCCCCCTGCCTCGTACTGACAACGCGATAACGCCCGGGTTCGGTTCCACATTCCGTTCGAGTGCGGACGGCCCCCGGGTCAGGCGCTGCCGGTCTCTTCGTCGAAACCCCCATCTTCCTCGTCCAGGTCCCACTCCATGGACTCGGGGTCGTATTCGACGGGCTCGCTGCTCCAGGAGGCCTGCGCCAGCTCCACGCCGGGGACCTCGATGACCAGGTCCGTGGGGTCCACCAGGTAGGCCAGGGCCTCCGAGGGGTCATCGCGGACGGCGGTCTCGGCGTGCCCTCGCTCCTCGTCCGGCATGAACTCGTCAGCCTTGATGTGGGCGAGGGCGGCTCCGGTGAGTGCTTGTGGATCAGGTACCTCCAGTACCAGATCCACCCGAAGCCGTACGTAACGTGATGTGTCAGAAGAGGTCATACAACGGAGAGTAAGCCCGCGGAACCCCCGGCTTTCCCACGACCCGCCCCTTTCCGTAGCATCACCGCACACGGCCAATTCGCTGCTGCCACAAGGGGGATCGCACCGTGTCCGCACGTCGACCGCTGCTCACCGCTCTCGGAGCGACCGGCCTCCTCACCGCCCTCTGGTTCGTCCCCTCGGCCAATGCCACCGCCCCGGAACTCGCGGCGGACCACATCGCCGCGCCCGCCGGAAGGGACACCGTCCGCACGGGCATCGAGGGGGCAGACATGGACGGGACGTCCATACGGACCGTCGCCCGGACCATCGCCGGGCCGGCCACCGAGGCCGCACAGCCCACACCGCCCGCACCACCCTCGCCGGCGGAACAGCCCACTCGGACAGAACAGGCACCGCAAGCACCACAGACACAACAGCAGACAGAACAGATAGAACAGATAGAACAGACACAGCAGACGGAACAACCGCAACAGGCAGAACAGACGACGACACAGACCACTCAGCCGGAACAGGCCACCCAGCCCACGGGAACCACCCGACCCACCGGCACCGCCCTCACCCCCACCCTCGCCGACACCGGCAGTCTGGACACCACCCCCTACCTCCTGGGCGGCACGCTCCTCCTGGGCCTCGGCGCCGGGTTCCTGACCTTCTCGGCACGCCGCTCCCCCACCCCGTAGACCACCCGTAGACCCGTAACCCCGCGCCGCACGACAGCACGACAGCGGGACATCGCGGCACACGGAGCAGTACACGGCAGGACATCACAGGACATCGCAGGAACCAGCGAGGGCCGCCCCCGGGAGACGATCCCGGGGGCGGCCCTCACCGCGTCCGCGCACCCGTACGGCGGCGACCGCGCACGGTCCGCGGGGTCAGGCGAGCGGGCCCGTCACCGGTTCCACCGCCGCGACGAGGGCGCCGCTGCGGACGAACGCGTCGGCGGCGGCCAGGTCGGGGGCGAGGAACCGGTCCGGGCCGGGGCCCTGGACGCCCGCCGCCCGCACCGCCGCGATGGCCGCCCGGCTGGCCGGGGCCGGGGTGAGCCCGTGGCGCAGCTCGATGGCGCGGGTGGCCGCGTACAGCTCGATGGCGACGATCCGGGTCAGGTTGTCGACGGAGGTACGGAGCTTGCGCGCGGCCGACCAGCCCATGGAGACGTGGTCCTCCTGCATGGCGGAGGAGGGGATCGAGTCGGCGGAGGCCGGCACCGCGAGCCGCTTCATCTCGCTGACCAGGGCGGCCTGCGTGTACTGGGCGATCATCAGGCCGGAGTCCACGCCCGCGTCGTCGGCGAGGAACGGCGGCAGGCCGTGGCTGCGGTTCTTGTCGAGCAGCCGGTCGGTGCGGCGCTCGGCGATGGAGCCGAGGTCGGCGGCGGCGATGGCCAGGAAGTCCAGGACGTACGCGACCGGGGCGCCGTGGAAGTTGCCGTTGGACTCCACGCGTCCGTCGGCCAGGACCACCGGGTTGTCGACGGCGGCGGCCAGCTCGCGGGAGGCGACGAGGGCGGCGTGCGCGAGGGTGTCGCGGCCCGCGCCCGCGACCTGCGGGGCGCAGCGCACCGAGTAGGCGTCCTGGACGCGCGGGGCGGACTCGTCCTGGAAGTGCCCGGTGAGCCCGGAGCCCTGGAGCACGGCGGCCATGTTGGCGGCGGAGGCGCTCTGGCCGGGGTGCGGGCGGATGGCGTGCAGCTCGGGCGCGAGCACCTTCTCGGTGCCGAGCAGCGCCTCCAGGGTCAGCGCGGCGGTGATGTCGGCCGAGGTGTAGAGCGTGGCCAGGTCGGCGAGGGCCATGACCAGCATGCCGAGCATGCCGTCGGTGCCGTTGAGGAGGGCCAGGCCCTCCTTCTCGCGCAGCTCGACCGGCTCGATCCCCGCCTCGGCGAGCAGTTCCCCGGCGGGCCGGACGGTGCCGTCGGGGCCTTCCGCGTCGCCCTCGCCCATGAGGGTGAGCGCGCAGTGGGAGAGCGGTGCGAGGTCGCCGGAGCAGCCGAGCGAGCCGTACTCGTGGACGACGGGGGTGATCCCGGCGTTCAGGACGTCGGCCATCGTCCGGGCGACGGAGGGCCGCACTCCGGTGTGTCCGGAGGCCACGGTCTTCAGCCGCAGGAACATCAGGGCGCGCACCACCTCGCGCTCCACGCGCGGGCCCATGCCGGCGGCGTGCGAGCGGACGATGTTGCGCTGGAGCTGCGCGCGCAGCTCGGGGCTGATGTGCCGGGAGGCGAGGGCGCCGAACCCGGTGGACACCCCGTAGACGGGCTCGGGCTTGGCGGCGAGGGCGTCGACGACCGCGCGGGCGCGGGCGAGGGCGGCCAGCGCCTCGTCGGACAGCTCGACCCGCGCGTTGCCACGGGCGACGGCGATGACGTCCTCGGCGGTGGTCCCGGACGTTCCCACCACGACAGTGTGCATATCCATATTCAGCACCCTACGGACTGAATCCCTTCATGTCACTAGCCAGTTCCCGCACGTCTCACCCGCCTCACCCGGCACCTCAGCCGCACCTCACCCGTACCTGATCCAGGCTGCTCCCGCACCTCAGCCGGGCCGCTCCCGCACCTCACCCGGGCCGCCCTCGCCCCGCCCCCGGAACCGCCGCCGCTCGCCCGCGACCTGCGGCGCCGCATCGGCGAGCCGCACCACGGCCGTGTCCCGCCCGGCCACGACGGGGTGCCCGGAGCGCGCGGCCTTGGCCTGGTACTGGGCCGCGTCCGCCAGCCGGAAGAGCCGCCGGGAGGAGGTGACCGGCCCGATCGGGTCCCCGGTCGAGGCGACCCCGCAGGCGACCCCCTCCCCCAGCTCCAGCCCGGCGGCCCGCGCGCACAGCTCCTCGGCGACCTTGACGACCTCGTCCGCCGACGGGCCCACCCCGACCAGGCAGAACTCGTCACCGCCGAGCCGCGCGACCAGCGCGCCGGGCAGCCTGGCACCGCAGCGGCTGAGCACCGAGCCGAACCGTTCCAGCAGCCGGTCCCCCATGGCGTGCCCGAGGGTGTCGTTGACCTTCTTGAGGCCGTTGAGGTCACAGACGACGAGACTGACGACCGTCCCGGTCCGCCGGTGCTCCTCCAGGGCCCCGTCCAGCCGCATGTCGACGGCGCGCCGGTTGGCCAGTCCGGTCAGCGGATCGGTGAAGGCGAGCCGCCGGGCCTCCTCCAGCCGCTCGTTCTGCGCGAGCCCCGCCGCGATCACGGCGGCGAGGACGGCCGCGAACTCGGCGTCGTCCGCGTCGAAGCCGGGCAACCCCGCGTCCCGGGCCACGTACAGCTCCCCCCAGGCCCGCCCGCTGAGGACGACGGGCGCGACCACGCAGCTCCCGCGCCCCCGCCCGCGCAGGGCCTCGCCGCGCCGCCCGGGGCGGGCGTCCGAGACGCTCTCGACCCAGGCGTGCGGGCCGCCGCCGCCCGCCCACCGCTCGTGCAGGAACTCGGTGATCTCGGGGAAGTCGTGCACGGGGTACGACTCGTCCCCGGGGAACTCCTCCTCCCCGGGCCGCAGCCCGCCCTCGTTGACGAGGACCCGCAGACGACCCCGCTCCCGCTCCCACGCGGAGATCGCGGCGAACGACCCGTCCATGGCCACCCGCGCGCCCCGCGCGGCCGCCCGCACACTGTCACGCGGTGTGCACGCCGCCGCCATGGCCTGGGCCAGACCCACCACGGCCCGCAGCCGCCCGTCGACTCCCATCACCCCAGGTTAGGGAGTTTCGCCGGATTTGGGATGGTGAGCACAGCGAGCACGTGGGCACGGCAAGCACAGCAAGCACGGTGGGCAGGGTGGGCAGGGTGGGCAGGGTGGGAACGGCGAGCACCCGCGACGCGATACCCGCTCACGCGCGGGCCGGACCGCTCCGGGCCACCCCGGGCCGTGGCCGTCCCGCCGGACCGCCCCGGCCCGGACCCGCCCGCCCTCACACCCGCCCGGACGCCCGGCCGCCCCGGCGGCTGCCGCTACCGCCCCGGCCACTGCGGGCGGCGCTTCTCGTTGAACGCCGCCACGCCCTCCGCCCGGTCGCCGGAGAAGGCCACCGTCCGCCACGCCGCGTCCTCGATCTCCAGGCCCGCCGTCAGGTCCATGCCGTGCCCCAGCCGCAGCGCGCGCTTGGCCGCCCGCAGCCCCACCGGGGAGTTCGCCGCCATCCGCCCGGCCAGCGCCAGCGCCTCCGTACGGGCCTCGCCCGCCGGGACCAGCGCGTCGACCAGGCCCAGCGCCAGCGCCTCGGCCGCCTCCACCCGGCGCGCCGTGAAGATCAGCTCGGCCGCCCGCGCGGCGCCGACCCGGCGCGGCAGCAGTTGCGTACCGCCGCCGCCCGGGATCACGCCCACCGACACCTCCGGCAGGCCGACCACCGCCGTCGCGTCCGCCACGATCACATCGCAGGCCAGGGCCAGTTCGAAGCCGCCGCCCAGGGCGAAGCCGTGCACGGCGGCGACCGTCGGCATCGGCAGCTCCAGGACACCCCCGTACGCGGCCCGCGAGGTCGGCCGCTGCCGCACCAGGTCGGCGTCCGACAGCGCGTTGCGCTCCTTGAGGTCGGCCCCGACGCAGAAGGCCCGCCCGGCGGAGGAGGAGAGGACGACGACCCGTACGGATTCGTCCGCCGTCAGGTGCGCGCAGGCCGCCCCGATCGCGCGGGCCATCGCCGTCGAGACCGCGTTCATCGCCTTCGGGCGGTCCAGGACCAGCTCCGCGACCCCGTCCGCACCGGGCCCGCGCACCGTGACGAACTCCGACGTGAAGGCCGGAGCGGACTCCGAGACGAGCTCCGGCACGGCCCCGGCTTCCCCCGGCACCGACGACTCCTCAGGCAGCGACACAGGACCCTCCCGGTTAACGAACGTTACCCGGGGATCTTAGGGGCCCGCCGCGTCAGCAGCCAGGGCTCCACCACACCCAGCCCGCGCACCGGCCGCTGCCACATCGGCTGGAGGGCGAACCGGTACGGCGGCGCGGACACCCGGGACGTCCCCGGGCCCTTCCCCGAAGCCGCGTGGGCCGCCTGGGCCGCGACCTCCGCCTCCTTGGCCTCCTTCTCGGAGACCGGCGCCGCCCGGGTCCGGCCCAGCTCCTCGGCCATCGCCCCGTCCACCAGCACCGCGTCCTTCGGCGCTATCGAGGTCAGCCGGCTCGCGAGGTTCACCGTGGTCCCGAAGACATCGCCCATCCGCGTCGTCACCGTGCCGAAGGCGATCCCGACCCGCAGCTCCGGCATCTGCGCGTCCGCCTCCATCGTCTCGATGAGCCGCAACGCGATCTCGGCCGCCGTCGCCGCGTCGTCCGCGCAGTACAGCACCTCGTCACCCAGCGTCTTGATCAGCCGGCCGCCGTGCGCGGCCACCAGGTCCGCCGCCGTCGTCTCGAACGCCTCGACCAGCTCGCCGAGCTCCTCCTCCTCCAGCCGCCGGGTCAGCCGGGTGAAGCCCACCAGGTCCGCGAAACCCACCGCGAGCCGCCGGTCGACCATCTCCTCGTCGTCCGCCACCTGCACCACCCGCCCGGTGGCCGCCGCGAGCTGACGCCGCCACACGTAGACGAGGAACTCCTCCAGCTCCGGCAGCAACAGCTCCACCAGCGGGTACGTGACCTCCGTACGGGTCATCCCCGGTTCCGGCGGCTCCGTCAGCCCCTCCAGGAACGAGTCGATCTGCCACTCCGCCAGCCGGGCCGTGGTCTGCCCGGTGGACCGGGCCACCTGCACCGCCATCGGCTCGCTCAGCAGCCCCGCCTCCACCAGACCCGCGAGCCGGCGCAACGCCAGCACGTCCGCCTCCGTCAGCGCCTTGGCCTGGCCGATGTCGGCGAAGCCCATGGCCCGCCAGAAACGCGAGGCCAGCTCCATCGAGACCCCGGCGCTACGGGCGGCCTGGAACGGGGTGTAACGGCGCTCGGCGCCGAGGATCAGCTGCTCCAGCCGGATCGCGAGAGGGTCCGCCGTCGGCTGCGCCGTGTGGTCGACCTCGTGGTGGGGCGAATGCTGATCGCGCCCGATCGGGGTGACCGGCCCGGACCCGGAGCCACCGGCCCCGTGGGACGCACTGGACGCAGAGTCGTCGACGGTCAAGGCCCGCCTCCTGTCCATTCCACGCGCACTGCCTGCCGAACCGGTTGATCACCGCAGGGACGGGATCGCCTAAACCATACGGCAGGTGTGCCGTAGCTCACTCGCCTGGGGGTTTTTTATCGGGGGCTCGGTTCACCTCCGGGGCGCTCGGAGCCTGACTCACCGGTCCGTACGTGCTCAGAAACCCTCGTACCTCGGGTTTCCTCCGCGCGCTCGCACCTGTCCCCGGACTCCGTCCGGGGGACCCCCGCCCAGGCGCGCCCCTTCGGTTCACTCGCCCGGAGGCGGGGCGGGGACCCGGGTGGGAACCCTCAGAACAGGGGGTGCGGGGGGGCTCAGTGCACCGAGCGCAGGTGGATCACGTCGCCCGCGCCCACCGCCTCGCGCTCCCCGGCGGCCGTACGGATCACCAGGCGGCCGTCCGCGTCGACGGCTTCGGCCGTTCCGGTGAGGACACGGCCCCCCGGCAGCTCCGCCCGGACGTGCCGGCCCAGGCTCGCGCAGCCCGCCGCGTACGCCTCCTGGAGACCGCTGGCCGCAGGGTCGCCCCCGGCCGCGCGCCAGTTCCCGTACCCCTGTTCCAGTGAACGCAGGACGGCCCGCAGCAGCGGGTCCCGGTCGGTCACCGTGGCCTTGGCCAGCGCCAGCGACCCGGCGGACTCCACCGGCAGCTCGTCCTCGGTCAGGGTCACGTTGAGCCCGATCCCGATCACCACCCCGGCGCCGCCGGGGCCGTCGCCCGCGACCCGCTCGGCGAGGATGCCCCCGGCCTTGCGCTCCTCCCCGTCCACGGTGACCAGCAGGTCGTTGGGCCATTTGAGGGCGGTGTCCACGCCCGCCGCCCGGGAGAGCCCGGTCGCGGTGGCCACCCCGGCCAGCAGGGTCAGCCACCCCCACCGCTCCTGCGGCACCGCGTCGCCCGGCCGGAGCAGGACGGAGAAGAAGAGGCCCGAGCGGGCCGGCGCGACCCAGCTCCGGTCCAGCCGACCGCGCCCGGCGGTCTGCTCCTCGGCGACGAGCACGGCCCCCTCGGCGAGCCCCCCGGCCCGGGCGGCCCGGGCGGCGAGATCGGTGTTGGTGGACCCGGTCGCGGCCACCACCTCCAGCGAGCTCCACAGCCCGCCCTCGGTGACCAGGGCCCGCCGCAGCCCGGCGGCGTTCAGCGGCGGCCGGTCCAGGCGGGACCAGCGGCCGGAGGAGGTTCCGGCCGGGGTGCGGGCGGAGGCTGCGGCCGGGCCGTCGGCGAACGGATCTGATGACGTCATGCAACCCACAGTAGGTGTGGCAAACACCGCACCGCCGGGCGCCATGCCCGCCGATACGCTACGCACCAGTAGCCAGCAGCAGTCAGTGAATTGACCAGACAGTTGACACCACGCAGGGAGCCGCGACCCCGATGTCACCACCGTCAGAGCCGATCGACACGCACACCACGGCAGGCAAGATCGCGGATCTGCGGCGCCGTACCGACGAGGCCGGCCACGCGGGCTCCGCCCGGGCCGTGGAGAAGCAGCACGCCAAGGGCAAGCTGACCGCGCGCGAGCGGGTGGCCCTGCTGCTGGACGAGGGGTCCTTCGTCGAGCTGGACGAGTTCGCCCGGCACCGCTCGACCAGCTTCGGGCTGGAGCACACCCGCCCGTACGGCGACGGCGTCGTCACCGGCTACGGCACGGTCGACGGCCGCCCGGTCGCCGTCTTCTCCCAGGACTTCACCGTCTTCGGCGGCGCCCTCGGCGAGGTCTACGGCCAGAAGATCAGCAAGGTGATGGACTTCGCGCTGAAGACCGGCTGCCCCGTCGTCGGCATCAACGACTCCGGCGGCGCCCGCATCCAGGAGGGCGTCAGCGCCCTGGGCATGTACGGGGAGATCTTCCGCCGCAACGTGCACGCGTCCGGGGTGATCCCGCAGATCAGCCTGGTCGTCGGCCCCTGCGCGGGCGGCGCCGTCTACTCGCCCGCCATCACCGACTTCACCGTGATGGTCGACCGGACCTCGCACATGTTCATCACCGGCCCCGACGTCATCAAGACGGTCACCGGCGAGGACGTCGGCTTCGAGGAGCTGGGCGGCGCCCGCACCCACAACTCCACCTCCGGCGTGGCCCACCACATGGCCGGGGACGAGAAGGACGCCGTCGAGTACGTCAAGTCCCTGCTGTCGTACCTGCCGTCGAACAACCTCTCCGAGCCGCCCGCCTTCCCGGAGGAGGCGGACACCGGGGTGTCCGGCGCCGACCTCGAACTCGACGTCCTGATCCCGGACAGCGCCAACCAGCCGTACGACATGCACACCGTGATCGAGCACGTGCTGGACGACGCGGAGTTCCTGGAGACCCAGTCGCTCTTCGCCCCGAACATCCTCACCGGCTTCGGCCGCGTCGAGGGCCACCCGGTGGGCGTCGTCGCCAACCAGCCGATGCAGTTCGCCGGCTGCCTGGACATCAACGCCTCCGAGAAGGCGGCCCGGTTCGTCCGGACCTGCGACGCCTTCAACATCCCGGTGCTGACGTTCGTGGACGTACCGGGCTTCCTGCCGGGCACCGACCAGGAGTACAACGGGATCATCCGGCGCGGCGCGAAGCTGATCTACGCGTACGCGGAGGCCACCGTCCCGCTGATCACCGTCATCACCCGCAAGGCGTTCGGCGGGGCCTACGACGTGATGGGCTCCAAGCACCTCGGCGCGGACCTCAACCTGGCCTGGCCGACCGCGCAGATCGCCGTCATGGGCGCGCAGGGCGCGGTGAACATCCTGCACCGCCGGACGCTCGCCGAGGCGGAGTCCACCGGGGACGGCGAGGCGACCCGGGCCCGGCTGATCGCCGAGTACGAGGACGCCCTGCTCAACCCGTACACGGCCGCCGAGCGCGGTTACGTCGACGCGGTGATCATGCCGTCCGGGACCCGCGCGCACGTGGTCAAGGGGCTGCGCCAGCTGCGCACCAAGCGGGAGTCCCTGCCCCCGAAGAAGCACGGCAACATCCCTCTCTAGTGCTGTGACCGGAAAGGTTTGCCGGTAGGCCCGCGGCGTCCGGTGCGACTGCGTTCGCTGCGCTCACTTCGTCTCGGCTCTTGCCTTGAT